>CAKSGG010000007.1 GCA_934454215.1 uncultured Clostridia bacterium | reverse complement strand
TTAGAGTTCGTCGGTAACTACGCCTCGGTGGACTTTCACCACAGAGCATTGATATGCCCGTCATACTCAAAAAAGAGTGCGGATAAACCGCACTCTTTAATAAACTATTCAGTCAAATTATTTAGCAAATGATGCTTCCTGACCATTAGCTGCTGATGTCTGGATTGAGTAGATTTCCTGAATCTGGTCATCATATACTCTCATAAGAGCGAATGTAACCTTATTCAATGACTTAGCTTCTCCGTCCAAACCAAGGTTGATGTACTGACCGTTTACATCAAGATAGCTTGTGGTCTTTTCGCTTGCATTCGATACTGCTGATGCAACAACGCCTGCAGCTGCGCCCTTAGCTACTCTGTAACCCTTTGAGTTCTCACCCTTGTATGTGTAAACCTTAACATTCTCAGCGTATGAGATTGAATCAGTTTCATCAACATCTACATACCAAGCGTCCTTACCTGTTGTATTTGTCTTGTCACCAACCTGACCAACAGCTATTGTTGATGCATACAAATCTGAACCTGAAGGCTGCTTAGCAGCAATTTCAACACTTGAAGTTGTCTTTGAAATTACAGGTGCGAATACGAACTGAACGTCGCCGTCCGAACCGTGCAGACCCAAAGCTTCAACATCACTGTTGATGATTGTATTAGCCTTTATAGCCTTGAAGAACTCGTACTTGCTTGATGCAATGCCCGTGCCCTTATTCAATACTGAATAAGCCTCATCTACATAACCGTCTGAGTTCTTGTTGAAGATGATTACATCACCCTCTGCGAAGTCAAACTTCGAGCTGTCATCGTCACAAGTAACCTGTGTCAATTCGCCGTTGATGTAAACTTCAAGAGCTGTTCTGTTCTGACCATCTTCTGATGTTGACATCTTCTTTGATACAACTGCCATCTGAGTATCGCTTGACCAGCCGCTGAATCCGTCATATACTGCTACGAACGGAACTGCGTCTGAAGCTGATGATGTTGACTTATCGTAAGCAATTGCTACGCCGTACTTTGTACCGTCAACGAATGATGATGCGCTTACAAGTGCAGCAGCGTCTGAACCAGTCTTGTACCAGTCTGAAAGGTCAAGTACTACTGTTGAGTCGTCAACCTTCTTACCGCCGATTCTCTTTGTTGATGCCTTGTATTCAGCCGTATCGTTTGTATTTACTGTAATATCGCCCTTAGCCTTAATCTTAATCTTGTTACCGCTTGTCAGCGAGTAGTCAACAATTCTGTCTGCCATAGGAACATCAGCAAGTCTGTCTGTCCAGTGTTTCTTCTCCTGAGCCGTTACCAACTTCTCTATGATACCGTCCGGGTCAGCGTTTGTAGCGTCTGACAGCTCATATTCATACTTCTGACCATCTTTAGCGATGATTCTAACCATTGTTTCACCTGAGTTAGCTTCATAAGCTCTGTCAAGTACTGCATAGTTGATTGATGATGCAAGCTTATCTACAGCAGCGATTCTTCCGTCAGCTGTCATGTACAATGTGTACTCGTCACCTGTCTTCGGATTAACACCCATACCGCCTGCAACAACAAGATTCTCGTTGTTTACTG
Organism: uncultured Clostridia bacterium; assembly: GCA_934454215.1. Classification (GTDB taxonomy): domain Bacteria; phylum Bacillota; class Clostridia; order UBA1381; family UBA1381; genus Ornithomonoglobus_A. Next base: position 57,084 of record CAKSGG010000007.1, on the reverse strand, counting down.
TGTAGAATGCTTCGCCTGTATCATTGTCTTCACCGCTCTGTGTAACCTTACCTTCAATAGTCTTGTCTGATACTGTTACATCATAGAACTTTGAATCTTCAAAGTTTGTTCCGCCTACAGCAGCTATGATTGAAAGTACATCGTACTCCTTAAGGTCTGTAGCGTTGATAGCAGCGCCGTCCTTTGTGAACTTATATGAGTAATCCTCATCGTCCTTCTTAACAACAATCTCTGAAGCAGCGTTTGATGAATCCTTGAAGTAAACTGTTGTTTCATCATCGTCATCTGTAATGCTGTCAACAACTGCTGTAATCTTGTAGTCAACACTGATTACATCATAGTAACCGTCTGTTGATACATTGTTTGTCGGGTAGTCTGTCAATGTAACAGTTGCACCCGGGTTTGCTGTACCGTCAATGTATGTCTGTAGGTTAGCTTCTGTAGCATCTACATTAACACCGTTTACAACAAGCTTCCATTCCTTATCAAGTCTGTAAGATGTTGTTGTTGTTGATGATGCGTTCTTTCTAACCTTCAATACCGGCTTATCAGCATTTGAATCATCATAAACATCCTGTTCAGCAAACTTAATCAAGTTTGTTGAGAACTGAACTTCAACGTTCTTGTTTGAACCTTCAATGTATACCAATTCAGCATCATTGTAGTCGTCGTCCTTAATAATAGCCTTTGTGTAAACATTCAAATACTTGTCAGCATCTGTGTTACCAATCTTAGCCTTTACATTGGTCTTTGTAACATTAGCCTGAGGCTTCAATGATGAACCGTATGAAAGACCCAAGTAGTTCTTTGACTGAGTAATGTCATAGCTTACTTCGTCAACAGCAATAGCGTCATTGCTCTTATTTGTCTCTACAACAGTACCGTTTACAACGTACATATCCCACTTATCAATCAAAAGTGATGTATAAGGTGACTTATCGTCGTTTGTACCGTCCATCTGTGTCATAACAGCGTAAGGCTTGCCGTCATAACCTGTCTGCATACTTGTCTGCTTTAAGATAGCAGCTTCAAGAGCGTTAGCAATCATCTGTGCACACTGTGCTCTTGTAAGAGCTGTGTCATTAGCAACACCTGTAACATTGTTTGTTACGCCTGTGCTGTTTGCATATGAAAGATAACCTGAAGGCCATCCGCCTGCATTCTCTGCCCAGTCACCGTAACCCATAGCCGAAACAAGCATTTTAGCTGTCTGAGCGTATGTAACGTTCAATGACGGGTCGAAGTTTCCGTTACCTGTACCGTTGATGATACCTGCATCTGCTGCTGTTGCTACCCAGCCTGCTGCCCAGTTATCTGCCGGAACGTCGTTAAACTTCTGGATTTTGTTTGATTCAGCATTAAAGTTGTTCAATGCTCTGCATACCATTGCTGCCATCTGTGCTCTTGTAACAAGCTCATCCGGATGGAATGTGCCATCTTCAAAACCTTCGATTATGCCTAAAGCTGAAAGCTCGTTAATTGCTGAAGCGTGCTTATCAGTATCAGCTACATCGGGATATGAAGCCATGGCTACGAATGAAGTCACTGACATAGCAAGTGCAGCTACTGCTGAAATTACCTTTTTGAGATTCTTATTCATAGTCTCAAATCCTCCCTTTATAATCATGTTTTGAAAGGTATTTACTTAGCGCTTTGCCGGAAGAACCTTTCCTCAACTTCCGTCAAGCAGAAATTTCCGGGGACAATGCCCTCGGACTACGCATTGATTATATCACATTTAAGTGATATATGTCAATGAGTTCATACAGTTGTAATAAAACTGTAACAGTTACATAACTTAACGATAACCTGCTTATCCCAAAGCCTGCAACAAATATTACGGTAACAGATTCTTTTAACGCTTCTACCCAATTATCCAAATCTGCTACTACACATTTTACTATCTCACGTCCATAATGTCAACTGTTTTTTTATGGTATTAGGCGAATTTTATTTATTTTTATCACAATTCCACTAATCACCGATAATATATACGCATTTTTTGTATAAAATGTATGCGCCGTATCCATTTCTGTGAGATTACATGATATTAGACGTATAAATACAAAAAAAGTTCCGCTTTTTTGAAAAAAAATTTTATATTTTTTTATGAGTTTCTTCCTATTTATATATGTAGTATATAATTTTTCCCAATCAACTATATATTGACATTTTCCGCATAAAAAAATCGTTCCGTGTAATCACGAAACGATTTTTAATATTATTCAGCATTATTCAGCCGCAGGAGCTTCCGTTGCCTCGGCAGTATCGTCAGCAGGTGCGTCCGTTGCGTCAGCCGTATCATCAACAGGTGCGTCTGTTGCTGTTTCAGCGTCCTTAGCCGCTTTTTCCGACGCAAGCCTGTCATCTCTCGATTTCTGGTCAATCGTATTTCTGATTTCCTTCCACAGTGTTTCGCCCGTTATTTCATCGCCGAAACCGTACTGCTGTTTGAAATCGTCGACATTTTCTTCACCGACATAATCGGCAATCTTGACTTCGCCCTCTGCTACGCCCCATGCCGTATCCTCGGTTATATCGTCGCCCCATTTGAACATCGTTTTCATATCGTCAAATGTCATTCCGTACATCTGCGCAATGTTCTTGACAGGCATATTATACATTGCCGCACTCTCGTATGTGTTGCCCGGCATATCGGCAGGCAGACCCATCATTTCAAGAAAATCAGGCAATTCATATCCCGCTGAATCGGCAACCTCTGCAATTGTTCTTCCGCTTACGTCAATATATCCCATTCTGTTGTACTTATTGAACAGACCCTTGCTGAACATCACAAACAGTATCGCAGCCGCTATGATTACAACAGCTGCAATCACCGCAATTATACCTGCTTTTGCATTTGACTTTTTAGGCTGTTCCTGTACTGCCTCAAAAGATTCGTCAGGCTCAATGGTATTGTTCGGGTCAACATCGGTAATTTCCGCTGCTGCATCTGCTGGTACTTCGGCCGTTTCTTCTTCTGCGGAATTATCCGACTGTATCTCAACCGTTTTTTCCTCGGCATCAACATCGTCCGACGGTAATTCATCTGCTTTTTCCTCGGCAGCCTCCTCAGGTATCTCAACCGTTTTTTCCTCAGTCTCCTCGGTTTCGGGTGTGTTATCCAATTCTTCGTTTAAATTTTCCTTATTCTCTTCACTCATAATTAAATCTCCTTTTACAAATTTATTCAGCCGACGGAGCCTCTGTCGCCTCGGCAGGAGCTTCTGTTTCCGCCGGAGCCTCCGTTGACGGTGCAGCAGTAGCGTTTGCAGCCTCCTCCTGCATCTTCTTTATGCTTTCCTCAACCTTGGGTTCAACCTCTGTCCACGGTGTGTCAAGCGTAATTGAATCGTCAAGCTTGTAAATCTCTTTAAACTGCTTTAAGCTGTCATCACTGTCGCCCACCATATTCTTTACGGTAAAGCTCTTTCTTATGTCGCCCCAAACAGCGTCGCCCGACGGTGCTTCATCAAGATTGTACTGAGTTTTCAAATCCTCAATTGATGTACCCGCAAAGCTTACATAATTGTCAACCGTCATTTTATCCGTCATTTCCTCCTGAGTAGCCTTTCCGCTTATGCCCGAAAGTCCGTACTGAGCAAGATAATCTTCAACGGTCATGTTTTGTTTTTCCGCAAGATATTCAACGGTAGCCTCTTTTTCACCGTTTTCTATCGCCCTATTATTAATTTTTGCCGACATTTTATCGTATATGGCATATCCAGCCAAGCCGATAACGGCAATCAACACAACTGCAATGATAACGTTTACCGTAATATCCGCAGAACCTTTTGAATGTTTTGCCATGTTTTTTCTCCTTCCTATGTTTGAACTGCGGTCAATGCCGCTGTAGTCATCTTTATAAATATATCATCTTTCCCCGAAAAAATCAATATATTTTTGTAAATTTTTTATTAAGTTTTATTAACATATGTAATATTATTATAATTTCCGCTTGTTCGCCATACGAATATAAGGGAGGGATTTGCAGTGAATTTATGCGGACTTAAACCGAATCAAACGGGAATAATTACCGAAATAAAATTAAACGGCGCAATGAAACGGCGCCTTAACGATATGGGCTTTACAACAGGCGCTGCCGTTACTATGCTGAGAACTGCCCCGTGCGGCGACCCGATAGAATTTTCCGTTTTCGGGTATAAGGTTTGTCTGAGAAGAAGTGAGGCGCTGAAGATTAATATAAGAGAGGACATGAAAAATGCAAAACCTTAAATTTGCTCTCATCGGAAACCCAAACAGCGGCAAGACTACGCTGTTCAACGCTCTGACAGGCTCTCACTACCGTGTCGGAAACCGCCCCGGCGTTACGGTCGAATGTAAAGAGGGCGTATGCCGATACCGTAATCATATTAAAATCATAGATTTGCCAGGGATATATTCACTGTCGCCGAACTCGGCGGAGGAGGCAATAACAAGAGATTATATTTTAAACGAAAATCCCGACTTGATTTTAAACATAGTTGACGCAACAAATCTTGAACGCAATCTGTATCTTTCAACACAGCTTGCCGAAACGGGAATACCTATGGTAATTGCACTTAATATGATTGACGCACTGGAGGACAGCGGTCTTGATATAGATTATAAAAAACTTTCCGATATATCGGGCATGGAAATTGTGCCGATTTCGGCAAGCAGGGGCATAGGAATACGGGAGCTTACGGATGCGGCGGAACGTACGGCAGGTCAGCGCCGTCATGCCGCAAAAAAAGCGGTCAATGCCGATATGCGGTATAAGCTTATAAAAGCCGCCGTAAGCAAATGCGTTACAAAGACAGGCATAAACAGGCAGTCGGAGCGCACGGAAAAAATCGACAGCATTGTAACTCATAAATTTTTCGCAATTCCGATATTTGCGGCGGTGATGTTTGCCGTGTTTGAGATTACGTTCGGCGCTTTCGGCACGTCTCTGTCGGAATATGCGGATTATATTTTTAATGTGAAATTTTCATCGGCGGCGGAAATATTTTTGAATAATATCGGAATGTCGTCATTTGCACGCAGGCTTATAATCGAGGGAATATTTTCGGGGGTCGGCGGCGTTGTAACGTTCTTTCCGCAGATAATGCTGCTGTTTTTGTTTTTGTCGTTTCTTGAGGATTCGGGGTATATGGCAAGAGCGGCATTTATCATGGATAAATTTTTTACAAAACTCGGGCTTTCGGGGAAATCGTTTATACCGCTGATTATCGGTTTCGGCTGTACCGTACCGGCGGCGCTGTCGGTACGGACGCTTGAAAACGAACGTGACCGCAGACTTACTCTGCTTTTACTGCCGTTTATGTCATGCGGTGCGAAAATGCCCGTTTATGCGATATTCACCGCCGCACTGTTCCCCGACTGCGGAGGGCTTGTTATATTCGGATTATATTTTTCGGGAATTATTCTTGGCGCAATATGGGGCGCTGTGCTTTCAAAAACCGTATTCAAAGGAGAGCTTCCGCCGTTTGTGCTTGAAATGCCGCCGTACAGAATACCGACGGTAAAATCAACATTACGGCATATGCTCGATAAAACAAAGGAATTTGCCCAAAAAGCAGGAACGGTTCTGCTTACGGCAAGCGTTATCATATGGCTTATGCAAAATCTTGATTTTACACTGCATATCACCGCCGACAGCTCAAAAAGCATAATCGGTCAAATCGGACGTATTATTGCCCCGATATTTATTCCATGCGGTTTCGGTAATTGGGAAGCTGCGGTAAGCCTGCTTTCGGGCGCTGCGGCAAAGGAAGCGATTATTTCCACAATGAGTATATTATACGGAGCGGCGGATACGTCAAGCCTTGCCGTAATTTTAAAAAGCATATTTACGCCCGTTCAGGGGCTTGCGTTTTTGGTTTTTGTGCTTTTGTACGTTCCGTGCATTGCGGCGGTAACGGCAATCGAAACGGAGCTTAATTCAAAAAAGCTGACAGCACTTTTTATATGCTGTCAGCTTGTAATCGCATGGACTGCGTCAATGCTTGTCTATCAAATCGGGAGTCTGATTTATTAAATCAAAACGCTCTTTCCCTTAAACTCCTCAATTCCGAGTATACGGTCAGCAACCGCCTTAACGCTCGTCTTTGAAGGCCCGTTATTTACTTCAATGAATGTCGGGTCTTCGGGGAAGTATGTTCCCGCAAAGAACGGCGAGCCGTAATTTATTATAAGCTTTTTCTTCTTGTCAAACAAATGCGACGCCCATATAAGCATAAACGGAACATTCCATGTTGTTGCATAGCTTGTATTGACGTTAAATATAACAAGGTCGTATCCGCTTTGCAGCTCGTCCAAATCGTCCTGCCAGCAAACTCTTGACGGAACATCATATATATCCCTCTGTATTTCGGTTTCTATGCCTCGGCTCTTTAATTCGTCCTGTAACAGCTTTGACGAACCGTTATCGCTTTCGTCCGTTACGTCAACAATAAGAATATTCTTATAATTTTCGGGATTTAACGGTATCATGTCAATATCGTTTCTTAACAGACAAATTCCGTTTTTAATCATATTCTCGCTCGTTTTATTTACAAAATCGGCACTCGGCTCGTCATATGTATGATTTGCAAGAGCGTTTTCTCTGAATGCTCTCATCTTGTTTATACGCTCCAGTGCGTCATCAAGACGGCTCATCGGGATTTCTCCGCTTTCAAGAGCCTCAACGATTCTGTCTGCCGCCTCAACAGGAGGCCACAGCAGAAAGTCCGCACCTGCCTTGAACGACTGCACGGTTTCCTCAACCAGATTACCCGTTGCCATACCGCCCATAATAAGAGCGTCCGTCACAACTGCACCTTCAAAACCAAGCTCGCCTTTGAGCAAATCCGTTGTAAGCTTTGACGAATATGTCGCAATCGGATAATATCCGTTTTCACCCTCATCGTCATATGCTCTGAACGTCATATGCGTTGTCATTACCGACGCAAGATTTTCCTTGAACGCCTCTTTATAAACATAGCCGTAGGTTTTCATCCATTCGTCATATGACAGAACATTTTGTCCCGGTCCGAAGTGCATATTAATGTTACACGTTCCGATTCCGGGGAAATGCTTTGCCGTTGCGCATACGCCCTGTTCCTGTATACCTCTTATAATCGCTCTGTTAAGCTTAGCCGTTGTTTCGGGGTCGTTGCTTACCGCAAACAGCGGCATTTCGTGGCTGTATAATAAATCCACAATCGGCATAAGAATCCAATCGACGGTATTGTCGTTCATCTGCATACCGAGAAGCTTTCCGTAATTATACGCCGCCTCCTCTGTCTGAATACTTCCTACCGCCTCCGCACTTGTCGAAACAGTCTGTCCTCTCATTGCAGTACCGTCGGCACACACGAACAGCGGCAGCTTTGACGCAGCTCTGCACTCCGCAAGTCTTGCAGGATTTAAACCCGTTCCGACCTCAACCGTACCTTCACTGCCTTTAAGATAGCTGTAATACATTCCGCCTACAGGATATTTTTCAAAAAATTCCTTCGGTCCTCCGTGCTTGTTTATTTCCCGTATTGTTACGATAAAGGTCTGTAAAACCTTTTCTTTTAAAGTCATTTTACTGAAATCCATTTTTATAACCATTCCTTTCAATGCTGTAAAGCACAAAATTTAAGTCTGAAAGAAAATTGCTCAGAGTGCTGCTATTTTATTCAGACTTTAATCCTCCTTTTCTGCATAATACCATTAATTACATTGTTTGTCAAGGTCTTTTTGATACCTTTTTTGTACCTTTTGTGACTATTTTAATAAATCCCCGATACGTTCCTCCAGAAATCTCTCAAAATCATGTATGCCCGCTGTATGATTTTTCATTTTCCACAGTGCCTCATATTCCGCAAAAAGGCGATCCCTGCCCTCACATTTTCCGTGCGCCAAAAGCTTTGCAAGGAACAGAACAATCTCACAGTTGCATTTAATTTCCCGTACTGCCGTTTCGTCCGCTTTAACCTCGTCAAGCTCCTTTAATATACCGCCCATATATTCAGCCACACGCTTAAAGCCCTCTTTTTTTGCGTCCGTAATATCGGCATATTTATAAATATAATGTATAAGCTCCGTGCCGTTAAAGTTCAGTGCGTCCTCGCAAAGGTAATAATTCCCCGCACGGTACGCAATATCCGCAAGCGAGTTTTCACCTTTATTGCAGTACAAATATTTATCCGTGTATTTCTTGCAGTCATCAACAAGCTCACGTCTTTGAGCATATGCGGTTTCATGGTTATGGCTCATGCAGTTCCAGCTCACACTTCCGCCCAGAACAAGCGGAAAATATGTCATTGACGGAAACTGCGGATGACCTCCGTCGCCCCATTCCGTAAGCAAAAATCCGTCTGCGCCGTAATATACGCCGCACTCCGCCGCCGAGGTTATATTAACGAGCGCATTATTCGTTCTTCCCGTAAAGCTCCCCCACATGGACGTGCCGGGGCATACATAGAATTTAAGTCCCTGCTCCTGCAAGCGGCGGCAATTACGGTCAAAATGCTGTTCCGTTTCATATCCCCACTGCATTACGATTGTATTTTTCGGGATATTCACAAGCTGTTCGGGGTGCTTAAATACTATATCGTCCCAAAACATAGGGGTTTTATTATATTTTTCCGTAACAAGACTGCATATTTTATTCAGATAGTCCGTATAAACCCTGCCCGTCCCAAGCCTGTCACATTCTTCTTTTGTTTCGTTCAAGCCCAATTCAAACGGCTCGTCCATTCCTATATGTACACGCTCCGAATCAAATGCGTCAAAAAAGCCGTCATAAATTTTATCCATAAGCTCTATGCTTTCGTCCTTAAACGGATTGAGCGTAGCGGACGGCTTGCCGTTTTTGCCCGTTATCGCCAGATGCGAAAGCTCGTCCTTTGCCGTCCATGAGCCCATATGTCCGAAACTGTTCTGATTGGGAACAAGCTGTATAAAGCGCTCCTTGCAATATTGTGACAGCTCCTTTATTTCCTCTCGTGTAAGCGGCTCGGTGTCCTTTGTGTATTCGGGAAAATTCTTGTATTCAAATACAAAGCTTTCCATATAAAGCTGCAATTCATTGTATTTCAAATCCGCCAGAATATCAGCCAAGCTTTTCAAATATTTAAGAGTAGGTATTTTTCCTCTGCTCACATCAAGCATATATCCTCTGTGCGCAATCTGAGGATAGTCCTCAAGCTCAATGCCGTTAATATATCCGTTTTCGCTCTGCGCAAGAATTTGTCTTAGGGTCGAACACGCTCTGTATGCGCCCTCAATATCGGAATATGTTATTTTTATTCCGTCCGTATCACAGCAGAGCGTATAGTATTCTCTTTTATCCGATTTGCATTTTTCAAAGGAAATGCAAAAATCTCCGTTTTCATTAAAACAATCCGCAAATTTCATAATAACAGAACTATCCGCTTTCACACAAAAAGCGGATAGTTTTATTTTGTCTTCTTTTTCTGTCATTTTTTGCGGTGCAGGTATAATAAACATATTCATTCTCCTTAAAGCTTTTTCGCTATTATATCATAAACAGCCGCCAAATTCAACCTATTTTGAAATTAATTTATATATCATCTGTGCCGCCTGCGCCCTTGTCGCAAAATCTCTCGGCGCAAAGCTGCCGTTGCCCATACCGCTTACAATACCTTTACCGTAAAGCGCTCCGACAGCGTTCACCGCATAATCGCTTATTTCGTCCGAATCCGTGAAATCGGGCAAATCCGTATCGCTCATATTCATGGCTCTGTAAATCATAACCGCCATATCCTGACGTGTGATTTTATCGTTCGGGTTGAAATTACCGTTATCGTCGCCATTTACGGCGTTAATCAGATATGCCGAATTTACGTAGTCAAAATACCACGAATTTTTCGCAACATCGTTAAAGTACTGCGTATTGTCCTTTACAAGCGCATTCCTGCACATAACGAGAAGCTTTGCAAATTCCGCTCTTGTAACAGCGTCATTCGGATAAAATTCAGTATTTGTTTTTCCCGACACTATGCCCTTTTCGTACAGAGCCTTAACCGCCGTTTTCGCCCAAGGCGCACCGTCCATATCGGTGAATATCTCATTATTCGTTTTCGTATCGTCGGGCATTGTTGCAGGAGGATTTGAACTGCCACCCGTACTGCTGCCTCCACCGCCTGTAGGACTGCTCGTATTGTTATTTAACGCCGCATATGCCAAATCATTATATGCCTTGCTTGCGTCGGCGTACGATGAATATGTATTTCCCGCCATTTTCGAGAATATATTCGACATTACAACGCTTGACACGCTGTAGTTTTTTGTCAGCTTATCCGAAAAATCCGTAAAGATATTATTCACCGCCGAGGCGTTTCCGTTTGCAATTTCACTCATCGCACCGCACTCAATCAATCTGTCCTTAAGCTCCGAAACAGCTGCAAAATCTATAGGCTTTGATTTTACTATTGTAAAAAACTTATCCGTTTTATAATTGCTTTTCAAATACTTTGCTTTATCTCCGTATGACGTGAAATCAAGCGTATCTCCGTACTTTTCATAAGCCGCCGCAAGCTCTGCGCTGTTTGACGTCAGCGCAAACTCGCCTATCATATTGAGGATTTTAACCTCTCCCCTTAAATATAACAGCTGTTCAAAAACCTTTTCACGGTTTTCGCTCGTACCGCAGTCATTCGGCAGAGCAAGCGAAATCCCGAGCGCATAATTTTTGATTAATTCCGCCGCTTTATCTGAAACGTTCTGAATACCAAGCTTATCGGCATTGCCGTTCAGCAGTGATATTAACGACCGGTAATTTTTATCGGAAATTGCATTGCTTATTTCCTTTAATATCGGGTAAACGTCACTCATGCCGTAATAGGTGAAATCTCCCGTCTTGACAGCGGAATCGCTGTTTGCCGACGTAACGCTGAAATTTATCGTTCCGCTTTCCTTTGACGAATCAATCGGAATTATATCGGTTTTATATACGCTTGCTCCTCCGTCGTTATACGTTTGAGTTACAACGCAGTCGAACAGTACGCCGTTAAGATATGCCTCAACCGTTACTTCATCGCCCGTCATGCTGTCGTCGGATTTACCCGAAACAACAAACCCGTTGCTTGTTGAATTATATTCATATTCCGCAGTAAGCTGCGCCGCACTGACCTGCACGGTACAAAACGCCATCGCCGCCGCAAGAATAAATAAAATCTTTTTCATGGCTTCTCCTCCTTATTCATAGACTGCCGCAAGCTTGAACCCGTAAGCATATCTTATAAGTACCTTGTCACCGTCATTGAGTATATCGACGGGCAGACCTCTTTCTATTTCGTTTGACTTGATTCTCATAAGCGAATTGCCCGACAGCTTGCACCAGAACGGATTTTTTCCTCCGAATGGCATAATCTTGATATATCCGTCCTCCGTACCGGCAACCATTCCGAGAATAAAGTTATCGGAAATATCTCTGCCACCCGACGAACCCTTTGAGTTATTCACACTCGCCGTAAGTCCCGCCGAATTTTTCGCACTTCCGTCAAAGAACGCTCCGACTTCAATATCGCCGATTTCGCCCTTTAAATCCGTACGCAGTCTGACAACGTCTCCTTTTACAAGCGATTTCACATATTTTATACACTTTTCGTTTGTCGGAGAAACAAAATATTTATGTGCGCCTCCGTTATCGACAAACGTCACGTTCAAGCCGATTTCGTTATCTGCGTCCAGTGCCTCGTTAAACGACTGGAAAACCATAAATTCAGTACTGTTGTTTCTTGAATAGTCTAAAGCATAAATTATGTCCGCAACTCCCGTATCACGCTTTGTCGAATAGAAACCGAACGAATGACCCTCATCTGTATAGTAGGATTTAAGGCTGTTAATATAGCACTCTCCGTTGTTTATGAAAATCATTGTCGAATCGGGCTTTACGGGTCTGTCCATGGTAAATGACGAATTGCTTGTAAAACAGCCCGTATATCCTCTATAATCATATTTTATCGTATCATTGTACGGGTATAATTCAACCAGAGTGTCATTATCGTTCTTTGCAGCGTCAAGCACGGTATCAAGCATGAAAATCTGTCCCTTTTCATTGAGCTTATACAGAACGGGCGAATATTTCGTGACTTTTAACAAGCCGGGGTGTCCGTCAATTCCGTTCTCAAAATCACTGTAATCTCTCATTGCAACACCGTCAACATACACCTTCGGCGCAGCTTCAAATTCGTTTATCACATTTGCACCCGTTATAACGGAAATATATACTTTCCCGTCCGTCTTTTTATAGCGGTAATATGTGCCGACCTGCTTTGAACCGTCCTTTCTTTCCGTCCAGACAATCTCGCCGTGTCTGCTCAAATGAAATACCATCTGCACGCCGAGAGTTATATCGTCCTTAATTTCGTTTGCAATATAGTACTCCTTGCCGTCAATCGTAACCTTTTCGTTATTCTCGATATTTGACGCAGTACCGCTGATTTCGCTTTCGCCCACAAGCAGTACATTCATTTCGCCGTCGTCGCTTATGTATAGCTCCGCAAGCTGATTCTTTTTCAGCTTTCTTGCAGCAATCGCCTCGTTACCGTCAGAAATAAACAGCTTTTTATCGTTAAATTCGTATTTGCTGCCGCTTAAATCGTCAACAAGCACATTATTGTTTGAATCAAACGCTCTTATTTTTATATTTATACACTGCTCAACAAAAACCGTTTTATATCCGTCTCCGTTATCCACAAGACGAACCGTTCCTCTGAACGTATCAACGTCTATAACCTCGTCAATCTTTTTCGTAAGCGCTCTGTTATTATAAATCCAAACTGCGTCACTCGGGATTTTTAAGGTTTTGTTTCTGCCGTTATCGTTATAGACAACACTTGTCTGCGTTATTTCGGAAAAGTCACATTCCTTTGCGTTTAAAATCATTTCTTTCACATTCCTGTACGGCGCAATGCACACAAGCGTTTTTGCACCGTCCGATTCTGTTTTAAAATAGTATTCGCAAAGAACGCCCAAATAATTTTCAACGTCTATTCCGTTTGTGTTATAGCACTCCGTATCAATATAGCAGGTTCCGTTTTTCGTGTCAATACCGCCGATAAGTCCGCTGTATGACGTAGCCGTAACCGTACCTCTTGCGGATTCGATTCCTCTTGTGCTTTTCAGTATATATTTTTCCTCTTTATATTCGGAGCCTCTTTCGTTCATGCCGGCAAACGCAATATAATTCATATTTATTGCATTATACAGAATTTCCGCCGCCGATGAACGCCTTACATAATCGTCAAAGCTGTTTCTTCCGATTAATCCGCTTGACGACGCCTGAACATCATAGCCCTTTGAATATCCGTCGTCATATTCGCATATCTGACCGTAGCCCAATGCTCTTAACGTCATTGTCGCCGCTTCTCTGAACGTTATAAACGACCACGGATTAAACAGCCTTTGGTCGCTGCCCTTTATTACCGAACGTTCGTAAAGGAAATTTATTTCATTATATCCGTCCATATCCGCCGTAACGTCCGTAAATGCGCTTTCGGTATATTCGGGAACGGAATCCGTCAGCAAATACGCAAGCTGCTTTGCAAAAACCGCTCTCGTTTCCGGCATTTCGGGATAATACAAGCCGTTCTCATAATCATCTACTATACCCAAGCCATTGAGAACATTTACTCTATACTCGTCGCTTCTTCCCTCCATATCGGGGAAAATATTCGTTCCGCTGTACGGCTTATATATCTGCTCATCAGCCGATTTTGCCATAAAATAAATATTATATAGGTCATTGGGCTGATTTGTCGAAACATACAGGTCATGAACGCCCGTAACCGTTTCGGTAACCGCTCCTATATTTTCAACGGGATTTCCCCAGTCTGCGCAGTCCGTAATATACAGAGTTGAAATAAGCTTACCGCTCGGCGAATCAATACGAAATTCATATGTGTCATTACCTATGTAATCGGCGGAAACCGCATTTTCAACCGCAACCGCATACGGTGCTGTCGTGAAATTCAAGCCCTTAAAGCATATCCACTGACCGTGCGTTCTTCCGTTCATCTGCACATATCCGCTCCGCTTTACATATTTATCGGGCGTACTTGTTTCATCATACTCCGTTGCCGAAAACGGCGAATATATATCACCCACCGCCGCATTTACAGCGGCGGGGATAAGATTAATTACAAATGAAAGTATGAGCAATAATGTCAATTTTTTCAGTTTCATTTACAGTCCCTCCATTATTTCAGTCCGAACCAGTGAATATCCGAGCATTTTCCGTCTCCGTCAAATGTCAGATAAATGTCGTATGTTCCGGGCTGTATCGTCTTTGACAGCGGAGCTGATTTTTCTACGTACTCCCAGTTTGAATCCTCGGACGTTACTCTTGCCAGAACCTCTCCGTCAACGGAATCCAGTCTGATGTTTACGCCGTTATCGTTCCACGGAGCGCCCGACGCAAGTCTGCACGTAAACGTATTGACAGGCTCGGTAATTTTAACGTTTTTGTATTCAACCCAGTTGCCGCCCCATGAGCCTTGCAGAATAGGTGCCGTAGACTCCGTTCCGTGACGCATAATTCCTTTCGGAGCGCCCTCGGCAGTTATGCCCTTGCCGAAATACGCAAATGTTCCGGCAATAATCTTCTTATAATCGTATTCGTAGCTTTCATAAGCGTTCGTTTTCTTAGTGGTGCGCATTTGTGTGATTGAAGCATTGGGTTCTCCCTTTACTCTTATCCAAACATTCTGTTTTCCCTCAAGCGATATTCCGCCTACGTCAACGGATACATGATTGCTGTCATTTTGATTCTTTGATTCGGGATAAAGCGTAACCGTTTCGCCCATGCCCTTTGATAACGCTTCGTCTATATCGTCTCCCACAACAATATCTGCATTGCATGCGTCCTTGTAATAGTCCGCCGTGTACACAATATTTACACAGTTTGTATCACCGAAATCCACATTCTCAAATTTTATCCACTGTCCGTCTGCGGTAAATGTTGCCTTGTTATCCTTTACAACAACTCCGTCACTGCACTTTGCCTCGGAAATACCGTGCACCTTATCGTCAGTCTGCGTATAATAATCATATGTCAGCGTATAACCGTCCCTGTTGTCAGCAAGCGTCGAACCTGCGTTAAACGGTTTTCCGTCGGGGTAGTCCTCAATTCTCAAATCCTGTCTTGCATTTAATTTTATATCAAGATTAACGTTATTCCATGAATCAACCGTTGCATATGTCGTGGCAAACTGTCTTTTTCTCTGCTCATATACGTCATTGTTGAACTGATTCGCTCTCTTTGCAAAAATCAGATTGTCGTATGTATTTGTACCGACCATAAAGTTATCGTTATATATTGCGCCGAGAATATCCTCACCTCTGGGAGCTGTCGAATATACATAGTTATTATGTATTTCTGTACGTGTGAAATCGTCGCCCACACGTGCGCCCCACAGGTAAATCATACCGGTATCAAGCGTACAGATTGAAGAATCGTATATGTCGTTATACGCAACCTCAAACGGCAGAAAGGTCTGCTGACCCCAGCCCGTGCCCTCGCTTCGCTGAAGCTCAACGGCGTTACGGGCGATTTTTGAAATGGTGTTGTATATAATCGTATGTCCGCCCCGCTTTGTGTCCTGTGGCTTGAACATTTCCGTATCCATATGCACGCCGCCGCACGACGTACCGCCGTATGACAGATTTTCAAGCACGTTATTGGCAATATACGCATAAGAGCCTGTTATAAACAAGCCTGCGCCTGCGCTGTAATTCAGCTTTGAATTTACAAACGCATTATTTTCACCGCCGATAAATATACCGACCTCACCTCTTTGAGGCGCACCTTGCGGATTATAAACGTCACCGTCGTCTATGAACAGATTTCTGTTATCCTTGAAATATGTATAATGTGAAATGTAGCTCAAATCGCATTTATCGATAACGCACATTTCCGCATTATCCATTCTCACGCCTCCGCCGACGCCCTTTATGCCCTCGACTCTGATATTTTTTCTGTCGTTTAAATCCATTATAAGCTGTCTCTTTTTCATCGAAACCTTTAAGGTTTTTGCCGTTTCGCCCTCGGGCGGCATTATATAAAGCATATTATTCTTTATCGTCCACTCGCCCGGCAAATCAATACAGTTAATATGACACGTCAGATAGCCGTAATTCGGATATTTTTCCTCGGCGTTAAACCACCATTTATCTGACATATCCTTTAATTCAAGCTTGCCCTTCGTGCTGTTCTTTACTATAGCCGAACACAATGTCCACGCCGCTCCCTGCTGTGTAACAAAGACAGCGCCGTTCCAGTGTCCGTCCTCCTCGTTCAACAACGTTTCGGAGGTTGCCTCTTTTGTATTTGACGGATTTACCTTTATATCCCCCGGGGTTATCCAAATCGGGTCAAGACGCAGACCGTTTGTAAATTCATACAAACCGTCCTCGCCCACATCGGGGTTCGGGTATCTTGCCTCTATAAGATTTTTCCCCTTATAAAAAACCTGATTTCTGCCCAATCCCAAATCGCTTGAAACGGAGGCAACCGCAATACCGTCCTTGTAATCGGCAAAGCCGCTTACTTCTTCCAGCGCCGAAAGAGTTACTTCCTCGCCCTCTGCCGCCTTGAATGTAATCGGTGCGCCTGCCGTACCGTCATTTTGAGGCTTAAGCATTTCTCTGTATATACCGCCGCCTATGATAACAATATCGCCTGCCGACGCAATTTCTCCCGCTTTTTCAATCGTTCTGAACGGCCGTTCCTTTGTACCGGGGTTTGAGTCGTTTGCGTTTGCCGTCTGCGCAACGTAATATGTTTTTTGACCCTGTTCATCGGGCATAAGCTCCGACCATTTTTTTACAACTTCGTCATAATGTCCGTCTAATATATCCTTTGCCCTTGAACGGTAGTCGACAGCGACAAAGCCGTCTTTATAGTAAACATATCTGCCGAACAGCTCGCTTACCGCTCTTAACGGAAGATACATTTTATCATTTACGTACTTCGGCTGTATATCCGTTTCGGTTTTATTTCCGTTTTCATCGGTAAACGTAAATTTTCCGTTAAGATAAACCAATTCAAGCTCAGAATTTCTTACCACGCAAAAGCCCTTGTCTTTGTCGTTCTCAAAATAACAGCCCAAAGCCTGCGCAAGCGTATCGGCAGGAATATACAGACTTCCGTCAAAATATGCCGGATAAGCGCTTATATCGTCATAATCAATATAACGCAAAGCGGAATTTACCATTATTACGGGACTGCCCTGTCTTATGATATACGCTGTCTTTGTCGCTTCTTCAAAATCACTTCTGTTAAAGCCGAGCATTGCGCCGACTTTTTCTTCCGTTATCTGCAAAAACGTAATATCGGAAATTGAAACGCTTTCCTCCGCCGAAATTTCCAAATCCTTTTCGCCTACTCTTACGGGCGTATCGAACGTATACTCCGTTTCTGCGTCGCTCAATTGAATTTCATAGCTTTTATCATTGATTTTAAGCGTTATTTTCTTACCCTTTGATTTGCTTTTTATACGAACCTTATCGCTGTAAAACGGCAGTGTAAGCTGATATTTCGCAAATCCTCCGTCAAGTGATAATTCGCTTTTTGAGGCTTTCGCATTTTCAAGTGCGGTATCCTTTTCAAGCTCAAGCGAGTATGTTTCGCTGCCCTGCACCGAATCTCTTTTTTCTTCGGCAGCAAGCGCCGTAAATGATGCCGTACTTAACATTGCCGCGGTCAGCAGTATTGCAAACAATCTCTTTATCATATCTTTCTCCCTTCAGGTTACTTTACTTCAACCGTCCACTGTGCGCCTTCAAGATTATCTCCCGAAACCGTACATACTCCTACGGATTCCGCAGGGATTGACAAAGCCTGCGTAAATACTCCGCCGGCGGTTGACGCCGTAACTGACGCATCGGCGGCGGAAAAGGTCGGGTTATAAACATACACCGTTGCTTCTCCGTCCGATACGGTCACGCTTTTTATGCTTATTTCATTTGCTTTGGCGGGAGCTGCCGCATTTGTTTTGCAGATATACTCCTCACCCGCAACCGTCACGCTGTATTCGCTGTCATAGCTGCTCTGCGGCGCTAATGTCAGAGTAACGGTATTGTCGGCAAGATTATATACGGATTTTTCGGTTCTGACCGATTTTCCGTTCAATGTCCTTACCGATATATTTTCCCTTTTTGCACTGACAGGGGAAATATCCCCCGTCAGCTCAGCCGTAACGGTATAGTCAAAGATTCCCCCTAACTACCGTATAAGGCAATTCAAAATCTTCTGTAAGTACCGGAGTTATGCTCTCGTCATTTGTCCAGATAAATACTTTTATTGAACCGTTTTCGGGAACATCATCTGCTGAAATCCCGAAATAATCCAGCTTACTGTTTGTTCCTGCCGCAACGCTGTCCGATTTTGACGTAACGGTTTTCAGTGAACCGTCGGCATTGTATATTGCCGCATAAGCTTTATATTCCTTAGCTTTCTTTGATGTATTGCTCAATATGAATTCAGCCATAATCGTATCGTTGCCGCTTATCTGGTCAGCCGTTTCATCAAGGTCATTCTTAAATCCATATTCAATAACAGACAATACGCCGTTATCCTCGTATGTTTTCATCTCGTTTGCATATGTTGCCGCAATGTATGACGCAGGCACAATTGAGCCGTATACCTTAGCCTGTGCAAGTCCTCCGTCAAGGCACTCCGTTCTCCAGTGGTTATCGCCGAAGAATACATATTTTTCATCAAGAGCCTCATCAAATGTCTGCTCCGCAGTATCGCAAAGCTTACCGTTTACATATGTCTGATATGACGCTGTTTTTGCGTTCTCATCGTATGACCTTGTAATAACAACATTTGCCCACTCACCGTTTTCAATATCAACAGGCTTACCTAAAGCCGTATCTCTGCCGTACTGTCTTAATGCGCCGTTTTCGATTTGCAGTCTCCATGACGTATCAGCTTTCGTACCCTCGCCGAATGAGAATACCGACTGTGCTTTTGTATTGTCGTTTGTATATACCCAGAAATTCAGAGTTATGTCCTTATTGTTTAATACCGCATTCGCTCCGTTTGTTTCTCCTGCACCGAATGCAACGTACTGTTTCTTTGTTCCGTCAAATTTCAGATATGATTTTTCGCCCAATGTATCTTTATCCTCGGCTGTTATTTCATTTGTCCAGAAGCTGTTCGCATTTCCCGCATTATCCGTAAATGACGGAATATTGTCGAAATTAACATCAAGTTTCAAATCATTTTCGGGCGTCTTGAACAGCGCCTTTTTCTCTGCATAGTGATTTGCTATAGCGGCGTCCGATAAAACAGTGCTGTACATTTTTATTTCGCCCAAGCCGCCTGTGTAGAACATATCCGCCGCCCAGTAGCTGCCGCCGAAACAAAGGTTTCCTTTGTCCGTTACTGTGTCATGGTTTCCTTCAATTGTCGTTTCTCCGCCTTTAACTCCGTCTATATAAAGCTTATATGTTATTGTGTTGTCATCATTGAATTTTCTTGTCAGTGCCAAATGAGCCCATTCTCCGTTAAGTTTCTTTAAATTTCTTACACGGAAACCTGTTGTTGTATATTGATTTACCTGAATAAATCCGTTATCATCATAGCCCGTTTCAATCCACCATGATTTGCTGTCTTGCGCTTGATTTTGTGCAATCTGGAATATTTTCGGATAATTTCCGCTTTCAAACTGCATTTTTGCCCACATTTCAATCGTTGTTTCGTCTCTGTTGCTAAACTTATCAAAGCCCTCTGCACCGCCTATTGCGATTCTCTGCTCCTCAACGCCGTCAAATTTGATATACGGCACTTCTGTTCCGTCCGTTGCGGTAAATGTTGATTTTTCAGGAGCGTTTGAACCAAGATTCCAACGTATAACATTTCCCGCTTTATCCATATTTGAATTATAGTTTAATCCCCATTTGTCAACTGTGTTATCCCAATTGTCAACATCGACATCAAGTATCGTATATCTGCTTATTCCCTTATACAAATCTGCCTCTGCCTCATATGCGTTCTTTACATCGTCAGCCGTCATAACAGCGTCGTACATTCTTACCGCACCGAACGCACCTTTATATGTATCAGCGCCCGTTGTCCAGAAAGAACCGCCGAAGCATACGCTTGAAGCGTCCTCAACGATTGCGTCCGTTGAACCGCTGCCCATAAGGTCACCGTTTACATACATATTAAACTCTGTTTTTGTATTCTCTCTGTCAATATTTCTTGTCATTACAAAGTGCATCCACTCACCGCATTTGGTCTGCATTTGATTTGTTCTTGTAACAACATTCGAGCCTTGCGCTACCAATATATAGCCGCTGTTATCGGGACCCATTTCAGCCCACCATGATTTTGAAGCATTTGAGTTTCCGCCAATCTGGAAGAATTTTGCGTATTTGCCCGACTCAAATTCGGGCTTCATCCAAAATTCAACCGTCATTTTATCCTTTTTGCAGACAGCTTCATAATTTTCACCGCCGCCGAACGCTATATGCTGATGGTCACTTCCGTCAAATTCAATGTAAGGAACAACAGTTCCGTCCTCTGCCGTAAAGCTGCCCATAGTGTTCAGCGTTGTTGACGGCACACCGTCACCGTCAGCGTCGGCAACGCTGAATTTTGTCATATTCCCCGTTTTATCGCCGAGCGGATTTTCAACCACGCCCCATGCTCCCGGGACGGGATTCCAGTTTGCAAAATCCAAATCAAGGATTTTGTTGTCCTCAATGCCTTCAGCTCTTACAACACTGAAGCTTGCCGCTGTCATCAGCATTACCAATGACAATACCATAGCCATTACTTTTTTCATAATTAAATCGCTCCTTCTTATTTTAATTTATTGTTTTCGGCATTGCATAAATCGGGATAAGCGCACTGCCGTTCTTTTCCCAAACGCAAAGCCATACATATTTTACATTTTCCAAATCCGACAGTGTTTCGATAATATTTTCGGTTGAATTTCCCGAAACGCTGATTTCTCCGCTTTTTGCGCTGATTGCCGCATTATTCTCCGTCTTTGCGATAACGGTATATCTGTAATCACATGGTATATCGGCGGAGTTTGTAAGCTTAATCATCGCTCTTATTCTGCTTTGTCCGTCAACCGTGCTTATTTCACGGTTATCGGAATTGTAAAGCTTAATTTCTGCGGAGGAAGTACCCTTTGTGACATAAGCGAAATTGTAAGCGTTTTTATACGATGAAGAAATCTTTATTGTATCACCGTATTTAACGTACTGACCGAATTTTACGGTAAATTCGTCCTCACCCGTCTGCGCCGATGACGCATTAAGGAATTTTTCGCCCGTTGCGGCATTTGTCACGGTAATTGTGCCTTTGAGAATATCCGAAACACTGTAGCCGTTTTCCGCTTTCATCACAATTTCTCCTGCGGTTCTCGGTATTTCATCGCTGACGGGAGTAAACACAGGCTCCGTATAGCGACTCTTTTCATCTTCGTACAGCTCCGAAACCTTATCGTTTGACAAAATTTCGTCGTATACTCTGATTTGACCGAAACCGCCTACTTGACCGTCCGCACCGCCGCCGATACTTCCGAAGCGCATTGCGCCGACATCGTTCAGACGTGATACGCCCGTGACAGTTCCGCTGTTTACAAGCTCGCCGTTGATGTACCCTTTGTAGCTTACCGTCTGCGCCGTGGAATCAAATTCTCTTGTTACAACCGCATGAGTCCAAGCCCCGTTCGTAACAGCTTGATTTGCTCTGAAAGCCTGCTTTGAGCCTTGCTGACAGATGAAATAACCGCCTCCGTCTGCCATACCGTTTTCGCACCACCATGAGCCTCCGTTTGCAGCGCCCGCCGTTATACTGAAGAATTTTGACCATTTGTTTGCAACAACGCATGGCTGATACCAAAATTCCACTGATGTCCTGTCGAGGTTACTGATTTGTGCAAAAGAGCTTCCTTCTATTGAAATATCCTTTCCCGCATTTCCGTCGAAATACAGATAGGAAAATGTTTTACCTATACCCTTTTGAGTTTTAATTTCGGGATTGCCGTTTATCTTTACGGTTTTTCCCGTTTTGTCCGTAAGTGAATCACCGCCGCTATATTCCGATAAATCAACGTCTAAAATAATACCCTTTGCAGGCGCAGGCGTTGGTGTCGGGGCGACCGTCGGCGTCGGAGTAGGCTCGCCCGGGTCGGGAGAATCCGTCGGCGCCGGCGTTGCTGTCGGAACAGGCGTCGGGGTCGGTTCTTCACCGCTCAAACCGTAAAAATCGCTCTTATCCGTATACATTCCGAATATATCGCTCTCCGTCAGAAATTTGGAATATATTCTCGCCTCCGCAAGATTTCCTCTGAACACATTTTTTATCTGCGTAACCGCCGATGCGGAAGAGCCTATATAAACAAACTTCTTGCTCTCGTCCTCTTTTTCGCCGTCAAATTCCATAGTTATAACGGGGTTTGCGTTAATATACGCCTCAACGTATGTTTTCCCGTCCGCATAACGTCTTTGGAAAATGAAATGCGACCATTTATCCATATATTTTGATATGTCGGCGCTTTCACTTTGACCGTTTGCGAAAACCGTCATTGTGTTTTCCTTAAATGACGCATAAAAGCTTGCATTGTCAAGCGAACTTCTTGATATTGCAAACAGCACTCTTTCGTTTTCGTCCGTTCCGTGAGGCTTTGCCCACATCTCAAATGAGCTGCTGTCACCGTTGGCTGCCGTTACAGGTATTCTCAGTGAAGAAACCACGTCCTCCTTTTCGGAGTTGAAATAAATATAATCTATTTTATTATTTCCGACTGTTTCCGAACCGTCGAATGTATTTTTTACCGTAACCGCCGTATTGTTGCCGCTTTTATCCGACCTTTGCGAAATGTCAAGGTCAAATGTCAAGCTGTCCGCCGCCTCAAAAAGCGATATATCCGCATATATCGGGCTGACAAGCAGTGCGCCGATAAGCGACAGCGACATCAGCATACATAAAATTTTCTTCATCTGACTAATCTCCTTTTTGTTGTATTATCTCAATCCCGAATGAAAATACATACCGTCGGGATAATCCGATTCGGGAATATCGTCAAGGCTGTTTATATCCGAAAAGCCCTTGTTTGAGCCTATCGGGTTATTGAACACCTTGCTTCCGTCATAAACCGTTCCGTCATAATCGTTTACAACCGCATAGCTGGTCTGAAATCTCGTTCCGTCTTCCGTATGCTGCGTATACATATAACAGTAGCTTGACGTCTGCGACGTTGTAAACATAACGTTTTTATAAGTCTGAATCATATTTATAAAATTATCGTGATATATCATACCGAGAAGTCTTTCGGGGGTATTGCAGTCTGCGTACACCACATTATGATGAATACGGGTCATGCGTTGACTGTTTCCCATGGTTGCGCCCCACAGATAAACAACGCCTGTGTCGCAGGCTGCAATACCTCCGTTCGAGAATTTGTTGTAAGCAATTTCACACGGAACATATGCCGCTTGTTTTCCGCTCCCCGTCCAGCCATGTTCTGTAGGCTGAACCGTTAAAGCAGAACGGGCAGTATTTCTGATTTCATTATTTATGATAATATATCCGCCTCTGGGTGTACCGCTGCTTTCCCATGCGCATGAACCGATATATATTCCGCCTACGGTTGAACCCATATATCCGCAGTTTATCGCTTTATTGTTGTCAAGCATTGAATACAGTCCCGTCATATAGAACGCCGCACCTGCCGATGTATCGACCGTACAGCCCCGCACAACGTCGTTTTTACCACTCATGTATATACCCATTTCACCCCTTTGCGGAGCGCCGTTTTTATCGGTCGGGTTTGTCGTTTCGGTTATCTGCGAATCTATATAACCCTCTCTTGAATCGTTGCACAGCGTGTAATGGCTGATATTCTTGAAATTACAGTCCGTCAACACGCACATATTTGTGCCGTTCATATTAATTCCGCCGCCGATTGTTTCGATTCCTTCTATATTAATATACGACTTGCCCGACAGGTCAATGCAGAGCTGTCTTGATTTCATCTCTACACTGAGTGAATCCGCCGTTTCTCCGTTCGGAAGTTTCATATATACAGTATCGTCCTCAACCGTCCATTCGCCGGGGAGGTCGATAGCCTCCTTTGTTCCCGTCAGATAGCCGAAATTAACGGGGTTTGAACTGCTCTGTGCGAACCACCATTTTTTCGTAACGCTGTCGGGGTCAAGCTCAAACGAGCCTGATTTTGACGATGCCACAACTCCCGTTGACGTATTCCACGCACCGCCGTGGAGCGAAACAAATCTTGCGCCTTTCCAGCGGTTTTCGGCATCTCCGTTTAACAGACTGCTTGTGACCGTATACGGCTTATCTGCGTTTTCCAAAGTAAGCGCGCCCTTTGTCGGGAACCATTCGCTTACATCTGAGGCGGTGTAGTCCTCGCTGTTCACGTTCGGAAATCTTGCCTCAACAAGTGAACGTCCATTATAGAACAGCAAATCACGCCCTGCACCTATACTTGTAAATTCCTTTGATACGATATTATTGCTTTCGTCATAATACGAAAATCCGCTGACCTCTTCCAAAGCGCTTATCACCGCTCTTGCGCCGTTTTGAACCTTATACGTTATAGGCCTGCCCGGTGTTCCGTTGTTCTGCGGCTCAATTGTTTCTCTATATGTACCGTCCATCAATATAATCGTATCCCCCGGCTCGGCATATGATGCACTGCTAAGATTTTTCGGGTCACCCATTGTTCCCGAACCGAATCTTCTTCCGTTGGGCGCAACGTAAATTGTTTTTCCGCGCTCCTGCGGCGCAAAGCTGTCAAGCCTTGTTTTGCCCGTATCGTAATAATTGCCGCTGATAAATTCGGAAACGTCCGATTCGCTGCCTATCGTGATATAGCCGTTATCATAATATACCCGCTCGCCCAAAAGCTCGCCTACGGCACGCAGCGGCATATACGCTTCACCGTCTATATATATTAGGTAGGAATTTTTTTCTTCCGCACCGTTCACTTCTGCATTCGTTCCGTTCAGAACAAGTCTTAATTCATCATATCTCATGTCGGCATACGGTCTGTCATCTGCTTGGTCGATATATGTATTGAACAAAACCCTCACCGCATCTACCGGAAGATATGTTCTTGCCTCAACGAGTTTTGGAGTAAGCGATACATTTTGATTGTCAATATATCTTACCGCACCTCTCACGAGCATTGCCCCCGAATTTACAGAAAGCATACTGATATTCTGAAATGCAGCCGCCTCCGCCGTAAATGCAGTTTCCGATATATTCGGGTAAGCATGGGCGCTTGCCGAAAATGCCGTTACAAGCGCCGCCGCTGCCGATATTATTCTTTTTTTTATCATTTATTGCTCTCCCACCATTCATCAATCTGCTTTTGAACCTCTGCCAAAACAGTATCTACACCCGCTGTCTTTAACGAGCTTATCAGTTTCGGTACTGTTTCTTCAGGCTCTGAAAGTCCGTACTGAATCTGGTCAAGATATTCCTTTATTACAGTTTCGCAGTTACCCAGCTCCGCACTTATAGCTGAATTGTCAAGGCTGAAGCCCATAAGCGGCGATACAACTGCCGAATCGTTGAAATCTCTTGTTATATCCCAAATGTTTTCGGGATTTCCTTCAAGAATGTACGAATTTGCAACAGAGCCTATCATCCAGTTTGAAATTGTATATGTATTATCGTCTTTTACCTTTATAATTTTATCAGAAACCTTGTCATAGTTCTGACCCTCGATACCCCATGAAAGCATATTGTAAATTTCGGGGTCGGTATACATAATTTCCAGAACCTTGATTGCCTCATCGGGGTGCTTGCTGTTTGCTCCCACGCCCGTCATTGTTGAAATTATGGACTCGGTTGACAAAACTGCGGGTGAAATCTGCTTTGCAACGTATTCATGCTTTGACCTCAAGGTCATTTCCTTTTCTATACCGGGCTTATAGTTGCCCCAACTTCCCTGTGTTTTGCATATTGTCGTATTTGTTGCCGTACTTTTGCCTCTTACCTCAGGGAAATATCCGTCCTTAACCCATTTTCTCATCATTTTTGCGTGTTCCATAAATTCGGGTGTTTCAAACTGGTCAACAACCTCGGGTTTACCCTGTTTATTGTAATAAATTACGCCCGGCAAGCCCTCCTGGACAACGGTTATCATTCCGTAATTCGTCATTGCCGACTGCCAGTCTCCGCCGCCCGTATTTGATTCGGGGTCAACCTCTTTCATCTTTGCAAGATACGGTTCCAAATCGCTGAAGTTTTTAAATGAATCCATGCTCCAGCCCGTTTTGTCAAGCTTTTCCTGCGGCATCATAAATCCCATTGCTCTTGCCTGAACCTGCCAGTTGGGCACTGCATACATTCTTCCGTCAATTGACGCACCCTTTATTTCAGCCTCGCTCAATGACGCATATAATTTCGGCGCAAGCTCGGGCAGCTTGTCGGTTATGTCAAGCAGCGAGCCGTTTTCCACATTTGTGTAATAGCTGTTCGCCCAGTTTGATGTGAATACCAAATCATACGGCTCTCTTGCCGCATTCATCATCTGAATTTTCTGACTGAAATTATCTCCGTCCGTCATTACCATTTTGAGCCTTATTCCGTATCTGTCCTCCATAAGCTCATTTACCTTATCCCATACCGTATCATATCCGTCGTCCTGCTTAACGCCGCAGACATACCATGACACTTCCGTAACTCCGCCTTTTTCTCCGTCTCCTCCGCAGCCTGCAAGCACTGATAACGCCATTACGACCGCAGTCATTCCTGCCAATACCTTCTTAATTTTCATTTCTTATTCCTCCTGATAATTTATTTTTTCGGAGCATTGCTCCTTAATTAAAAACTTAACCCTTTACCGAACCGACAGCAATTCCTCCGACGAAATACTTCTGGAAGAATGCGAATACGAATATCATCGGTCCTGCCGAAACAACACACATTGCCATTCTTGCGGATTCGCCCGGGAGATTTCCCATATTCTGCGACGCCGCCGTTGCGTTCTTCGCATTCAGAATTGAATTTATGTTGTTCATTACTCTTATAAGATAATATTGCAGCGTCATATACTTATCGTCGCTGAAATACATCAGGCACGCATACCACTGATTCCAGTATGAAAGAGCCGTCATAACGAATATCGTTGCAAGTCCGACTGTCAGCATCGGAATGATTATTCCGAAAAAGATTCTGTACTCGTTTGCACCGTCAATTTTTGCCGCCTCTACAAGCTCCGACGGAATTTTTGACATATACGTTCTCATAAGAAATATATTCCAGCTGTTCACAAGCATGGGCAGAATAAGAACAAGCACGTTATTTTTCAAATGCAGTCCCTGCGTTGTCCATAAATACGACGCAATCTGTCCGCCCGAAAATATCATGGTAAAGTATATGTAAAAATTCACATATTTTTTCCATGCAAAATCCTTTCTTGAAATAGGAAACGCCGCAAGCGCCGTTATAAGCACCGACAAAAACGCTCCCGCAAACGTTGTGATTATCGTAACCGCATATGCGTTTATTATCTGCGACTTATTCGCAAACACGACTTTGTATGCCGCAAGCGACAAGCCTCTGGGCAAAATACCGTAGCCCAAATCTATCAGCGACTGTTCATCAGAAAACGATGCGGACAGTACAACCAAAAACGGTATTACGCAAAGCAGCGTTGCTATTATCAATATGAAATTTGCTATAAACGATTCCGCAAATTTTAATTTTCTGTGTTCTATCATTTCAATTCCCCCCTTTTAAAACAGTGCACAGTCGGGGTCTACTTTTCTTGCAAGCGTATTTCCGATTACAACGAAAATAATTCCCACTACCGACTGCATAAACGCTATGGCTGACGAAAGTCCAACATTCGTTGCGTCTCTCAGCGTTCTGAACACATATGTGTCGAACACGTCCGTAACCTTCAGAAGTGCTCCTGTATCCATAGGAATGAAGTAATACAAGCCGTAATCCGATTTGAATATGCTTCCCAGTCCGAGCAGAATAAGCACTATTACCGACGGTACAAGATGAGGCAGTGAAATATGACGGATTTCCTGCCATTTGCTGCACCCGTCAATGGCGGCGGCCTCGTACAGCGTAGGGTCTATGCTCAAAAGTGTACCGTAATAGATAAGAGTAGAATAGCCCAAGCCTTTCCATACCGCAAAAAATACAAGTATGAACGGCCAGTACTTCGGCGTATTATAGAAGTCGACTCGGTTCATTCCCAAATGTACAAAAATGTTATTCAGTATTCCCGTCTTGTACTCAAAAAGCGACAGCGTAAAATACGATACCACTATCCATGACAGAAAATACGGCAGGAACATTCCGCTCTGATACGTTTTTATACATATCTTCTTTTTTACTCTCTGCAAGCACAGCGCAAGTATTATCGGAATCGCATGACCGAAAAACATTCCGACGATATTGTATCCCAAAGTGTTCCTTAAAAGAAGAAGAAAGCTGTTTGAACGGAACAGGAATTTAAAATTGTCCAGTCCGTTCCATTTGCTCCCCCAAATACCGAGACTGAATTTCAAATCCTTAAACGCCACCACAATTCCGAACATCGGTATGTACGAAAATATCAGCAGCAGTATCACCGCAGGCAAAAGCATTGTGCATAATTCCCAATGACTTTTCCCGTAGCCCTTTCTTCGTTTTAATTTTTCAGTTGTTTTGATTTTCGTATTCATCAATCATCTACCTCCTGTCTGTACTATAATTATAACGTTGCGCCGATATTAATGTCAATTTAAAAAAACAGCTATCGGACTTAACTTTTTTGAACTTTTGCGGAAAATAGCTATTTTTTTAAGTCGGTTTCCATAAAATTAATCTTGATATTAGGTAAAATTTATAGTATAATATGTTAATGAAGAATAACAAGAACGGGGGATTATAATGAAAAAGCAAAAGCATACTCTTTTTTCGCAGCTTTCGGATTATCTTATATGCTTCGGCGCAATGTTTCTGATGGTTGCAATATTCGGCTTTTACTTTTATAATGTATCTGTAAAATTTCAGATTAATTACGCAAATTTATATAATCAGAATATACTTTCAAAAAACTCGGAATTTAACAACGATATAATAAAGGTTTCAAATTCGCTTTTTACCGATAAGGAAATAAATGCCTTTTTATCGAACGATACTGAAACGTACAATTATGAATACGGCTTGAAAATCAGCAACATGGTTGCAAACTCCACAATCGGAAATTATATATCGGCGGTTTTTATAGACGTGCCGAAAACGGAGATGATTTTTACAAGCGAATCAAGCACAAAATATACATATAAAGCATTTGAAAAGCAGTTTCCCGAATATTATGACGTACTCAAAGAGCATAAATCGGGAATGAGAATGGCACGCCTTGGAAACGATTACCTTATTTTTTCGTACAATGATTTCAGAGGGCATATTATTTCAATGCTTATGCCCGAGCGTGAGCTCCGTGACCACCTTATAGACCACGTGTACCCGATATTTTACGGCGTGCGCCTTACCACGTCCGAAAACAGAACTGTTGTTACGGACTTTAAAAGCGACCTTGCTCCGCTCACGTCATATATCGACGGAATGGCAAAAAATTCGGTAAAGCTAAAGGGAAACTACCTTATTATAAAGAACATTTCCCCGTCCTATTCATGTACGAGCGTAATAAGGATTTCCGACGTACTGCGCGAGTCAATCAGTGCGGGTTTCTTTATAATATTCTTCATGTTCCTGCTGATGATATTCATATGCCTGATTATCTATCATTTTTATAAAGAGCAGGAAAAGCTGCTGTCCTCGCATAAAAGCCTTTTATCGCATCATGCGGATATGAATACGGACGTAATAATAAAGAAGATTTTCAACCGTGACATGATTTCAAAATCAGATGAAAATATGCTTGATGAATACTTTGCAAAAACGGAAAGCAGATATTTTCTTCCAATAATCGTCGGAATTGCCGACTATGCGGAGCTTGTTTCATGCAATACCTATGATGATGTTGCACTTTATAAATACGGCTACGAAAACATAATCGAGGAGGTTATGTCATCAATCGGCAAGGCGAAAACGATAAATATGGGCAAGGATTTAATAGGTGTTTTTCTTTACGGCAGCAAGCCGTTTGACAAGTCCGTGATACAATCGAAAATAAGCTATTTCCAGAACGTAATAAAAAAGAATTTCGATGTGGTTCTGTTTGCCGTTATCGGCAGGCAGACGGACGGTGCAATGCAGGTATACAGACAGCTCCCGTCGCTTATAACGGCGCTGAATTACAGATTTGTAAATCCCGACAATATAATTTTCACGGATAAGCTCGAATTAACGTCAAACAGCGACGTATATCCCGTATTCCTGCAAACGGAAATAATATCGCACATAAATGCGCAGAATAAAGAAGAATTTCTTCATTCGCTTATTAAATTTGCCGACTATATACGGGAAAGCAATTCGCTTAACGCAAAGGAATGGTATCTGCGTTTGTTTCTTGCCATTTCGGAAAACTGCCACAGCAATCCGAACGTTTCGATTAAGTACAACACGCTTGAAACAATGCTTTTATGCGACAGAATTGCAGAAATGTCGGATTTGCTTGCGCACTCGATAGAATACATAAATTCCGACCAAAGTATAAGCATGGAGGAGGATTTCACCACCTCCATAGAAAACCTTATCAAGGAGGAATTTTCAAACCCGAATTTCTGTATTCAGAGCATTGCGGAGCAGTTCGGAATTACGCCGACATATTTCGGCAAGAAATTCAAGCACCAGTTTAACACCTCATTCAACAAATATCTGCTTGAATACCGATTGAATTATGCAATAAAGCTTTTGTGCGAAACCGATTATTCAAATGCAAAAATAGCCGCACTGTGCGGATTTAACAGTGAAACGTATTTCATAACGATATTCAAGAAAAACTTCGGAATAAGCCCGAAACAATACAAGCTTAATCTGTAATTATACAAAAAATACAGCAATTTAATCACAGCATTTATTGCAGAGTGTCTAAAATGTGCGTCAGTCCTTGACATACCGCAAAAAAAGTGTTTTAATATAGAAAAGAGTATTGATTTAAGGAAACGAAATCTATGAAAAATGCTTTTAAGCGGATTGCGGCGGTATTATTATCGCTGCTTGTCATCGCCGGATGCACTTTTTTTATTAATCTGCGTCTTAATCAAAACGTTTATGTTTCGGATTACAGCTATTCCTCATCAGCCGTGCCAAAGGCTTTTGACGGTTTTAAAATAGCCGTAATATCGGATATTCACAATTCAAAATATGCCGATAAATTTATTGAAACGCTCAATAAAGCGAATGCGGATATAATTATATTTTCGGGCGATATGATTCAGCAGCCGACAACACAGCTTGACAATGTTTTAAAAATTGTGAAGTCACAGAAGGATAAATGCCGTATTTACGCCGTATTCGGCAATCATGAGGCGCAGAACGGAAACACGGCAAAAAAGAAAATTATAAATCAGTTAAGTCAGAACGGCGTATCGGTTCTTATGAACAAGGCTGTCAATATTGAACACGGCGGCTCAAAGATACGTCTTATAGGCATTGAGGATTCAAACAAGGAGCATATTGACGATGCCGCACTTGACAAAATCAGAAGTACAGTGCTTTCCCTTGCCGATGATGAGTTTTTTAACATATTAATATACCACCGTGCGAATATTTACCCTCAAATAAAGGATTTGCCCGTAGATTTAATTATATCAGGTCATCTTCACGGCGGTGTTGCAAGGCTGCCGTTTATCGGCGGAATTGTCGGAGAATCGGGAAAAAGCTTTTTCCCCAAATACACGAGCGGAATTTATAAAGAGGGCGAAAACTCGGCGGAAATGATAGTCAGCAGAGGGTGCGACTATAACCCGTCCAAAATGCGCATTTTCAACCCGCCCGAAATACCCGTCATCACGCTCAAAAACAAGGATTGATTTTCACCGAAAGGAGAGGACATAATTGGATACACTTTCTCTTGTTGCCATAGGCTTGCTGGCAGTAATAGTTCTTGCCGTGCTGTTTTTCGGCGTAGTGATTAAAAACAAAAAATTTGAAAATACAGACTATGACAGCCTGCTTTTTTTTGACGAGCCCGACGAAAACAAGAAAATAGAAAATTATATAAGCGACAACAGGTTTTATCAGCTTTTTCAGCCGATTGTAAATGCCGAAACGGGAAAGATTGCAGGCTGCGAAGCGCTGACAAGACTAAAAAAAGACGGTTCGTCGGATATAATGCCGAACGATTTTCTTGTAAAGGTCAGAGATGAAAAAATGTATTACAAATTTGATATGTTTGTTTTCAAAAAATGCTGTGAGCAGTCAAAGCATTTCGGCAAAAGCATATTTATAACGTGTAACTTTTCACGTCAGACCCTTACTTCGAAAAATGCTGTAAAAAGCATAATGTACATTATCGAAAAAACAGGTGCGTCACCCGATACGCTCGCCATAGAAATAACAGAGGACGCTGCCCAGAGCAGCAACGATACAATGTACGCCAACATCGCAGCATTAAAGAAAGAAGGATTTAAAATTTATCTTGACGATTTCGGGAAAGCATATACGTCAATTGAGGATTTAACAAGATTTACTCCCGATGCTGTGAAAACAGATAAAAATATATTATACAGTGCCCGAACGGAACAGGGCAGAATTGTGTTTGAGCATATCGTAAAGCTTGCCGGGGAAATGAATGCCGCGGTCTTGTGCAAGGGCATAGAAAACGCCGAGCAGCTTGCAGCCGCAAAAGACGCAGGCTGCGGATTATTGCAGGGCTTTTATTTCTACAAGCCCATGACTGCGGACGAATTGGATAAATTATTGTGACGGTTTCTCTTGTGCAAAATTGTGCAAAAAATGTCAATTTGAAAGAATTTTGAATTATTGACATATATTATTCGATATGATATAATTTATGAAAAAATTTAATATACGGAGGTTTTTCATGAATATAGTAACAATAATGAATTTTGTCAGAGGCTGTGAGCCGAGATGCCCCGACTTGGATTTGATGGCGGCGCCGATACATCAAAATGAGCTGAATAAAAAATACGGTTTTCCCAACACTTTTTTATTGCAATACGACGCAATAATCAACCCTGCATTTTCAGATTTTTTCAAAAAAGAAAAAGATGATAACATGGAACTGGGCGTTTGGATTGAAATTGTACGTCCCCTTGTTGAACAAGTAGGAATAGAATGGCGGGGCAGAGAAGGATATGATTGGGACTGGTATGTAAATCCCGGATTTCTTATGGCTTACACGCAATCACAAAAAGAACTTCTGATTGACGAGCTGATGAATAAATTCAAGGAGGTTTTCGGATATTATCCCAAAACCGCCGCATCATGGCTTATTGACGCATATTCGGCAGAATATATGGCAAAAAAATACGGTATAACAACTCTTGGCATATGCCGCGAGCAGATGTCCGTTGATGCGTACACTCTTTGGGGAGGACCGTACAATCAGCCGTACTATCCGTCAAAAAATAATATTCTTTGCCCTGCTCAGAGCAATGAAACAAAAATAAACACGCCGGTATTCAGACTTTTGGGAATAGAGCCTATACGTGGATATTTTGAAAAAATATATGCCGACAGTCCCGAATGTTATGGTTGCGCAACAATGGAGCCTGTTTGGAAATACGGACAGCAAAAGGAGTATATGGACTGGTTCTTTAAAACATATTTTGAAAACGAAAACATGGGCATAGCCTATACCCAAATCGGTCAGGAAAACAGTTTCGGGTGGCAAAGCATGGAGTATGGATTAAAGCTTCAGTATGAAATGCTCAAAAAATACAGCGACGCAGGAAAAATATCGCTTATGAAAATGAGTGAAGCGGGCGAATATTTCAAATCCGCATATTCTGATACGCCGTCGCAGGCAATAACCGCCGATACAGACGCTGTCGCAGACGATTTTTACCGTTCGGTTTGGTTTTCAAATAAATATTACAGAGCCAACGTTTTTATTAACCGAGGCACTCTCGGATTCAGAGATATTCAAAAATTTGACGACCAATACCGTGAACGTTACTTAGATGAACCCTGTACAAGCTGGGACGCCGTATATGACAATCTGCCGATTTGCGATGAGCGCTCATGGACAAGCGATTATGATAACGCAAAAGCGGGAATTTCATTTGAGGGGCTTTATGAATTTAAGACTGCCAAACGCATCGGGAACGGACTTAAGCTTACGTTTGAACGCAATAACGGCGAAACCGTAAATATCCTGCTGAGCGATAATTGCATTGATATTATATCGGAAAGCAATCTCATATGGACATTCGGCGATTTTAAGGATTATAAAATAAACAGTAATTCAATTGAATTTACTCACAATAACTATAATTATAAGATTGATATCGCCGGAACAGTAACGCAGTGCGGCGGAAAAATTATAATTTCGGGAAAAGACAAGAAAATTTTATTTTAAAACCGATACAGCCTCTGAAAATTTCAGAGGCTGTATTGCGATAAATCCAAAACAATATTACAAGCAATATTCGCAAATTGTAAACAGTGCACAAAAATAAACTTTTTCGGATTTTTTGTTGACACGAAAAAAACTATATGTTATAATATATGCAATTCCTGATATAAAATTATTTTTGGGATTTGGGAATAACTAAACCGAATATGATAGAATACTATGACGCAATATGCGTATTTGGGCGCTTGCATATTGCTGAGTGAGTAGCGCAACCGGTCTGTTTAACATGAAATTATGTTGCAGGCTTTTTTTATTCCTAAAAATAACAATTATGGAAGGGGTGATTCGAGGTGATTCGTAAAACAATTGTCTGTTTTGCGGCAGTATTGTCATTGACAGCGTCGTTTCAAGCATTTGCGGCGGATATGACATGGACGTATGATGCGGACACAAAAACAGTATCCGTGAAAGGCTACGGCATGATTAACGATGCGACGGAGCTTACGAAATACTTGAAGGACGCAGAAAAAATAAACGTTCTGAAGGGCGTTACAAAAATTGACAAAAATGTTTTTTCAAGCCTCGGAAACATAGAGGAAGTGATTTTGCCCGACGGATTTACGTCAATCGGCGACAATTCATTTAACCTCAGTAAAAACCTTAAAAAAATTACGTTTCCCGATACGCTTGAAAGTATCGGCTCAGAAGCATTCATGGGGTGTACGTCTTTGGAGAATGTGACAATTCCCAAAAACGTTTCGCAAATCGGCGCTAACGCATTTGCAAACTGCATTTCCGTTACGGAACTGAACGTAAGTGAAGAAAATAATAATTTTGTTTCGGTCGGCGGCGTTATATTTACTAAGGATAAAAAAGAGCTGGTAATGTATCCGTCGGGAAAACAAGATGAAGAATACAAAATCCCCGACGGGACCGAGGTAATATGCGAAAAGGCTTTTGCCTATAATTCAAACCTGTCAAAAGCGGATATTCCCGATTCGGTTCGTACAATAGGAGATTACGCATTCTATTTCTGCGATAAGCTTATCACAGCGGAATTTAATTCGGAGACTGCCGAAAATAAACTGAAAAACATCGGAAGTTATGCGTTCTACGGCTGTAAGCTCAGAAATGTTTATCTTCCCTACGGCATTGAAACTGTCGGAAACGACGCTTTTAAAAACTGCGATACGCTTACATATATTGATTTTCCGGGAACGGTATTGAGCATAGGAAAGGACGCACTGTACGGAACAAGCAGTCATTTAAAAACAGGCGGTTTCGGAAATACGGCAAAAAGCTTTTCCGCACTGACGGGCGCTGTCTTTACCGAAACGGTCAGAGTTAAAATCAACGGCAGAGAAATTAATTTTGATACTCCGCCGATTGTAAAAAACGGCTGTACCATGGTTCCCATGCGAAAGATTTTTGAGGAGCTGGGGGCTGACGTTACATGGGATTCCGATACGCAGACAGCACGAGGAGAAAAGAACGGCACTGCATGTTCATTCAAAATCGGCGATAAAACTCTATATAAAAATAACGAAACAATAGAACTTCTTGCACCTGCGGTACTTGAAAACGGCCGCACACTGGTTCACGCAAGAGCAATCGCAGAGGCGTTCGGAGCTGAAGTCGGCTGGGACGGCGAAACGGGGCTTGTAAGTATAAATTATTAAAACATTCGGGAGGATATATATTATGAGAAACACATTTAAGAAAATAACAGCGCTTACATTATTTATCATGATAATGACATCGTTGCTGTCAATAAACGCTTTTGCTTGGGGCGGCTACCATGATCGGGATAATGATTGGGACAATAACAAAGGAAACAACAGAGTTAAAAATGTAAATTTCTATATCCAGCTTAACGGCGAACAGATGGATTCATACGGAAACATCAGCGGTCATGACTCATCATTCTTCACAGGCAAGATTGGCGAAACAACATTGAAAAAAAATCTGAACAGAAATATGGCTATCGGAAACGGCGTAACAGAAAAAGATATTTTATCTTATTTAAACAGCACGCCAAACTCCAATGACGCTTTCAAAAAGGTTGTTTCCGAATATTCCGACAGAGACGCTTACATACGTTCAAGCAACGGAAATGTGATTCCGTGGTCAAAGCTGACAACCGCATACTACAAAATACAGTGGTACGTATTAAAGCTTGAATCGGAGGCATGGCACGTTGACGGCGTAATTATCGACCTTGAAACGGACAAAGAAATTTCAATAGTTGTTCCCGAGGAAAGTGCCGAAAGAGCCTCATGCGTAGAATATGACGTTCAGTCGGGAACATTTACCCCCGGTGTTATGCAGGTTAAAGCAAACAGACCTCACAGCTACTGGAAGGGCGACAATGACACACTTGTTATAGACGGTTTTAACGATGTTTGGTACACCGTTTTGAATGAAGATTCGTTTACCGCAAATAACTATGTCATTCCGTCAAATCTGATAAATGCGGCAACCGCCATTGAAACTCTTGCCGGCGCAAGATTATCGGAATTACCGCAGAAACTGCAAAGACAGTACGGCAGAATCGACTCTCAGGCTTATAAAAGCGAATACATAGAAAGAACAGGCTCGGGCACTACATTATATGTTACGCCGTTTATAACAGAAATGCTTGCAAAAAAGTACGATGTTGACACAGATAAATATATTTGGCTTGCAATGGGTGACTCTGACGGAAATATTTTAAAGGTATATGTAATGGACCGTGATACGGCTAATGTAGACAACCTCTTTGATGAAGAGTAAACGGCCATACGGATTTGCGAAAGGGGTTGCTGCGTGAACGCAGCAGCCCTTTCGTTTTATATTAAACTATAGGAGTGGTGCATATGAACAGAATAAATATACACAGACTTTCGGGCCGGCTTGAATTTACGGGAGATATTTTTTCAATATCCGCCGCATATTTAATTACGTCGGCTGTTTTCGGAATTTATTCTGTTTCGGAAAATATACCGTTTTATATTTCGGCATTGTGCACCTCCTGCATTATACTCTATATGCTTGACGCATACGGCGGCATCGATTCGTTTTCAGCAAAAAAGCGCATGATTCCGTCAATTCTTATGATTTCACAGCTTTTGAGCGCTGCGGCGGTATTTGTTATTTTATTGCCGTTTAATGCGAAATTTGTCGGATTTCCGTTTTGGGTGATATTTTATGCGCTTGGCTATTTACTGCTACTGCTGTGCAGAAGTCTGATTTTAAAAATGCTGATTAAAATAAGAAAACAACGCTCTTTGCTGATTTTGTTCCCCGAGGACTGTCCCGAAAAATTTCTGAATAAGCTTAAAAGAAACTCCGATGATTTCGGCAGCGTTGCGGTATACAAAATCCCCTCCGGCGAAACATATGTATCGTCCGAGGCGGCACGGCTTATCAGTACAGCCGATGAACTGCTTATAGCGTCGAACATTTCCGAAGATTTAAGAGATAAATTTATATTATACGCATTGCAGAGAGGCAGCATCGGCGCAGCTCCGCATATAAAAATCATTTCAACTGTGGAAAATCTGTCCTTTCTCGGCGGAAGAGTTTCATACGTGGGCGACACGCCCGTTATCAGAATAAAAAACGGACAGCTTTCATTTTTGGAAAGATTTATTAAAAGAGCATTTGATTTTACCGCTTCATTAATCGGGCTGACAGTATTGTCTCCCGTATTTCTGGTTTGCGCCGCCGCAATTAAAATTAATTCTCCGGGGCCTGTCTTTTACTTTCAAGAACGTTACACCATGCACCGAAAAAAGTTTAATATCATCAAATTCCGCACCATGGTTCAGGATGCGGAAAAGCTCGGCGCAAGACTTGCAACCGAGCAGGACGAAAGAATAACATCTGTCGGCAGATTTCTGCGAGCGTGCAGACTTGATGAACTGCCGCAGCTTATAAACATACTCAAGGGCGATATGTCAATCGTCGGTCCCCGTCCCGAACGCCCGATTTACGCTGATGAATACAGCAAAATAGTGAAAAATTTTGATATTCGGTATCTTGTAAACGCAGGACTGACGGGTTATGCGCAGGTTTACGGACGGTATAATACAAAAGTGTCCGATAAAATTCTGCTTGACAGCATATACATAAACAACTTTTCGCTTTGGCTTGATTTAAAGCTTATTGTTCTTACTCTTGTTATTATGTTCACAAAAGATGCCGCAGCGGGAGTTGACGAGGATATGGCGTCGGCACCGTCTGCCGAAGAACAGCGTGTAGGGTAAAATTTATGATTTTAACTGTGATTATTACCGCATATAATGCGGAAAAATATATAAAAGAATGTATTAATTCGATTTTAAATAACACTCCCGATGAATTACTGAAAGAAACGGAAATAATAGTTACGGACGACGCCTCCGAGGATTCCACCGCAGATATTGTGCGTAGTTTCGGCGAACGTGTACGGCTTATTCATCTTGATAAAAACTGCGGCTGTGTTGCTCAAACCCGAAACATCGGACTTATTGCGGCAAAGGGCGAATACATAACGTATCTCGATTCCGATGACCGATACGAAAAAGATGCGGTTTCAAAAATATTTGAGTGTATTAAAAAATACAAGCCCGATATTATCAAATACGGCTATACTGAGATTTATCCGAACGGCGAAACGAAAATTCCGAATATAAATCCTGCGGAATTTGAATTGATACGCAAAGAGGACTTTAAGACAAAAATATACCCGCTGTTTATAAACGGAATAGCCTTAAACAGCGTTTGCCTTGCGGTATTCCGCAGAGATATTTTGAAAAATATACAGTTCCCGAAAAATTTCCTCACCGCCGAGGACGCCGCATTTTCAATACAGGCATACACCGCTGCCGGCAGCGTGCTTATGATACCCGACCGCTTATACCGCTATTACCAAAGCGGTACGGGGCTTACGGGAAAGGGCATGGGGCTGTTTAAAAAATACAAATACAACTTTATGCTTGTTCCGATTATGATAAAAAGCCTGCCGAAATGGGGGCTTGATTCAATCGGCTGGCGTATAAAAACAGTCATGCGCCCGATTGCGCTGACGCTTGATAAGCTCAGAAGAATGAAATAATTTTAACGGAGGTCATGCCATGACGCAACAGCTAAATAAAGAACCGATAAGCCTTGACTGCATTATGGCGTGTCTGTATTTTATGTGCCTTCCGTTCACGGTGGTCACAACGCCGTTCGGGTCGCTTTTAAAGCTGATAACATTACCGATTATTGCGGTTCTTTCCGTCCGCACATTAATGGGCAAAAGCTATATTTCGCTTAATTATGTTCATTTCTGTTATCTGATATATATTATATACACAATAAGTATGCTGTTTGTTTACAGCGATAGCAAGGCGGTTGTCACCACAAAGGATATGGCGCTCGGAACGCTTATGTTTCTCCTGATTTCTATGAGAATATACAATAACAGAGAAAAAGAGCTTATCGAAACCGCATGGCTTATCGTGGGTATAATCTGCGTTTACGCCTGCATCACCTCAACGGAGGTAGTAAGCAAAAGCGAGAGCAGGGCGGTTGTGCGGATTTTAGGCTTTGAGGAGGACCAAAACCAATTCTGCGCATATCTGATAATGCCGGCGCTTATAAGCGTAAAGCGGTTTTTGGAAAAAAGAAAGCTTGCGCCGCTGTATATTATACTTGTGGGACTTTGCTTTTACTCCATATTAAAAACAGGTTCCCGAGGCGGACTTTTGGGCGTAATTCTCGGGCTTGCGGCATATGCCGCAATAGGCATAAAAAATCCGAAAACAAAGCTTATTCTGCTGCTTTCCTCGGTTGCTTTTGTTTTTATCTTTTTGACGGTTATAATGCCGATGCTGCCCGAGGACGTTGCCGCCAGATATACAATCAGTGCCGTTGAGGAGGACGGCGGCAGCGGAAGAACAGATATATGGAAATTTTTAATTAATTATTCGTTTCAGGAGCCTGTACGGCTCATACGAGGCTCGGGGATATTCTCAACCTACGGAATTATGCACAGTGCAGGCTTTGCCAACGGAGTTGCGCATAATGCGTTCATACAGGTTTTAAATGACGAGGGTATGCTTGGACTGCTGCTGTTTATAATATCGTCTGCGGTATGCGTTATAAGGAATGTAAAAAGGCAGCCGCTTTATGCCTGCGCTTTTACAGCAATGATGGGGTTTGCAATTTCGCTGACATTTTATGTGTTCAAGCCGAATTTAAATATAATGATGATGTGTGCAATGACATTTGAGGGCTGTCTGCCCGAAGATGAGCTTAAAGCTTTAAAGGAAGGAGATAAAGCTTATGAATAAGAAAATTTTACGGCTTTTCAGAAAGAAATATATTGCGTTTTTACTGCTTGTTGTTATCGCCTTTTCCATATCGGGAGAGCTGTATCACGCCTTGATATTATCTAATCTTAAATCAATGGTGACGGAGCTGAACTATCCCGGTGCGGAGGAGGGGCTTAACCCCGACGGAAGCCGTTTTGTCATATCCGAAATGACAAACGATGAAATATTAAACGCCGCAAAGGCAGGGCTTGGCATAGAATCAAAATCAAACGATGAGATAAGAAAAAGGCTGTTCATTACCACGAAATTTTCACAAAAGGCAATGGACGAGGTAATATCGGATATACGTGACGGAATGCACGGCTCATATGTTCCGACAACGTTTCACGTTTACTATTCACAAAAAAATAAATTCGGCAAAAACGAAACATATGAATTTCTGACCGCACTTGCCGAAACGTATAAAAAATATTTTTATGAACATCACGCCGAAAACAATTCGATTTTAAGCTTTGATTCGCAAATCGGCGATTTTTCGGACTATGATTATTCTGAAATACACACGATTTTATACGATAAATCCGACCAAATGCTCGAACTGATAAAGACGCATCGTGAGGAAAACAGAGGATTCAAAACCGATGATAATCTCAATTTCAGCTCGCTCTGCGATGAACTGACAAATTTCAGAGACGTAAAGCTTGAAAAATTCAACGCATATATAGTTCAGAACAATATTTCAAAAAACAGACCGTCATATATAAACAAGCTTTCGTATCTGATTGACAAGAATAAAATCGACTTCAACAAGAAAAACAGGGCGTCGGAAATATCAAAGACAGCTCTTAACAAGTACGACCCTCAAATTACCGCCGTTGCGTTTGTTCCGTCAGTAGATTCAACAAACAGCTATTATATGAGCAGAACAAAAACGGGCATTGATGACCTTGCAAAAAATTCATATAATGACGGTATGGACGCTTTAAGAATATCGAAAAAGCTTGATGACTACAACAATATATTCACAAAAATGTCAAATGCGCAGAACGCCGATAAAGACGCACTTTCGGAAACCGACAAATATTTATCGGAAATTCTTGAAAATTTGCGCAGTCTTTCCGAAAAAATCGTCAAGCTTGACAACGAGTACCTCACATACAAAACGGAGGATTATCTCTCGTACAAGGTTGACGAAAAAAGCAGTGCGGTTAATTTAACGATGATGATAAAATTCGCCGCACTCGGTTTTGTGCTTGCTTTGCTTATGATTCTATATATGGAATTTTTCCATAATACGATAACGGAAAAGACAAAAAAGGTAAAAAGAGCATTCAAGGTTACGAACACACGCAAAAAGGAGGACTAAAATGAGACTTACAATATGGGACTTGTTTACTTATATATTCAAGCATAAAATTATGATTATTTTGGGTACGGTATGTTCTCTCGTTTTAGCAAATCTGTACGTTTACAGGATTCAGACATACTCGGCGGAGATTGTTATACGCTACAAGGACGCCTGCGTTTCAAACGGATATGCGCTTGACGGTTCGGTTTTTGATTCAAGCGAAATCGTATCGCCCAAGGTAATCGCAAACGCAGACAAAAACCTTACATTTAACATAACCGAGGACAGAATACGCGCGAACACCAAAATCATTCCGATTGTTCCCGCAAACGAGCAAAACATTCAGGAGGCAAAGGAAAAGCTCGGTGAGGAATACGAATATCACCCCAATACATTCCGTATAAGATACAAGGGAAATTCATCGTATTATCAGACGCGCGACACGCTCGATAAGCTAATCGACAGCTATTTCAAATATTATAACGAAAAATATCTGTATCTTGCTACGGTAAGCGACATAGACCACAATTTAGATAACGGCGAATATGACTATCTTGAACAGGCGGAAATACTTCAAAGTAATATCGACAGTGCGATAGACGTTTTGCAGAGCTATGTAGAAAATAACGACTACCGCTCCCCCACTACGGGACTTACGTTCAAAAACATGATAGCTCAATTCGACTA
Source organism: uncultured Clostridia bacterium (assembly GCA_934454215.1). Classification (GTDB taxonomy): domain Bacteria; phylum Bacillota; class Clostridia; order UBA1381; family UBA1381; genus Ornithomonoglobus_A. The sequence goes on along the minus strand of CAKSGG010000007.1, from coordinate 14,338 downwards.
TCTTTCCGAATACAAAATGCCGCTTATCTTCTCGCAGATTTACACGGCAAGACTTTCAAAAAACAAGGAACTGCTTATAGACAAATACACCGAAAGAAAAGAACAGAATATGCTGAACAGCAAAAATATGTCGGAAAAAGCCGCTGCCGCCGAGGACAGAATGAACGCATATGTCGGCGCAAATGTAGACGTTCCCAATTCGTACAATTTCAATAAAAATGAAAATGACGATAATGTAATGATAATTCAGGACGTTCATGACGAATACCGCGAAAATAAGGTTCAGGCTCAGACAACATATGATTCTCTTATAAAGAACTACGTAACCGACAGCGTTGCGGCAAACGATAACGTTATAGACGCAGAGCACTGCACAAGCGTTATTAATACCTTTTCCTCCCCCGCCGATTCGTCGGTAAACTATGACGAATACGAAAAAGCCGTTAAAAGCGAAATTTCGGATTTGCTGAAAGAGCTGGAGGATATGTACAGCACCGCATTCAAGCTGATTGACGATTATAACGCATACGTTCCGACAAAGCATATAGAATGTCTTACGGGCGTCAGATATTACGAAAACGTATACGGCTCATTCTATTATATGGTTGCAATGGTTATAGGCTTTGCTCTGCTTTGCGTGCTTGCCGTTGCAATTGAAATTATTAAGCGGTATGCCGCATACAGCAAGGATAATTCGGAGGACGCAATATGACGGGCATTATACTTTACGGGCCGTTCGAGCTTGCGCCGTATTCAAGAAATTATATGCGTATTCTTAAAGAATCGGGAATTGAGTATGATTTAATCGGCTGGCGGCGCGAGGAGGAAATAAAATACAGCGGCGGCAACGTATATATGTACGAGGGCAGTACGGCAAAAAGGTTTTCGCCGGCATTACTTAAAATTCTGCCGTCGCTCGGCTACAGACGTTTTGTTAAAAATCTGATAAAAAAGAAAAAGTATGATAAGCTGATTATTCTGACAACGCAGACTGCGGTAATTCTTGCCGACGTTCTGCTCGGAAAATACAGAAAAAAATATATTTTCGATTACAGAGACAGGTCTTACGAATATATTAAGCCGTACAGGGCGCTTATAAACGCATTGGTGAAAGCCTCGGACGAAACAGTTATTTCCTCGCCGTGGTTTGCGGAGCTTTTAACGGACAAAAAGAATTATATTCAGGCTCATAATCTTCAAAATAAGTATCTGTCACACCGAAAAGACAAATTTGAAAAAAAGGCGCAGGGCGAAAAAATAATTGCCGGCTATGTCGGCGCACTCAGAGCGTACGATTATCATAAACAGCTTATAGATATATTCGCAAACGACAGCAGATTTGAATTTCACACCTACGGCTGCGGCGACGACTGCGAAAAGCTTGCCGAATATGCCTCACAATTCGACAACACGTTCGTTCACGGCGGCTACAGAGAAAAGGACAAGTATAATATAATAGATATGTTTGATATGATGTGCTATAATTATCCGTACAATTTTTTAAATGACACCGCAATCGCAAACAAATATTATGATTCTCTTATAATGAAAAAGCCGATGTTTGTAAACCCCAAAACACGTTTGGGGGATTTCATAGTCCGTAACGGAATGGGAGTCGGAATTGATGAAAACGATATGAACGCTGCCGATAAAATTTTTGATTGGTACATGAACGCAGACGGGGAAAAATTCGTACGGGAGTGCGATTTATGCCTGAATAAATATATAGAAGAAAACAGGGTATTTGAAGAAAAAATAAGAAAAGCGTGTTTGTCATGAAAATATTAATCGTAAACAACAACATGAATATAGGCGGAATACAAAAATCGCTTGCAAATCTGCTCTCTGAGCTGTCCGGCAGCGAATATGAAATTGATTTAATGCTTTTCTGCAAAACGGGTGAGCTTTTGGCGGATATTCCCGAAAATATAAATATTATCGAGGGAAATTTTTTCACAAAGGCACTCGGTATCACTCATGCGGAGGCAAAGCAGTGCGGTTTTGCGGAATTTATAAACCGCTCGTTTTGGGCAGTACTGACCAAAATATTCAAAACACGCTTTACCTTCGGTATTTTATCACGGCTGCAAAGGCTTGACAAAAGCTATGACTGCGCCGTTTCGTTTATGCAAAACGGAGATGAAAAAACCTTTTACGGTGGCTGTGCCGAATTTGTATTAAACTCGGTAAAGGCGCAAAAAAAGATATGCTTTATTCACTGTGATTTTAAAAATTACGGCGGAAACTGCGAATACAACCGTAAAACGCTTGCAAAATTCGATAAAATAGCCGCCGTTTCAAATTCGGCGGCCGATGTTCTGAAACAAGCCGTTCCCGATATTGCGGATAAAACAGTAACGGTTCACAACTGCTGTGATTTTAAACGAATACCGCATCTTGCAAACGAATACGCTGCGGAATATTTACCCGACAGAATAAACCTTTTTACCGCCGCAAGGCTTCACAGTGAAAAAGGTATTCTGCGTATGCTGCCGATATTCTGCCGTCTGAAAGAAAACGGCTTGAAATTCATCTGGCGCATAGCGGGAGACGGTCCCGACAGAGCCAAGGCGGAACGTCTTATAAAGGAATACGGGCTTGAAAACGATATAATTCTTCTCGGCAATCTGAAAAATCCGTACCCGTATTTCAAGTCTGCCGATACGGTGCTTGTTCCGTCCTACAACGAGGCGGCGCCTATGGTTTTTGACGAGGCACGCATGTTCGGAGCGCCGATATTTACAACCGATACAACCTCCGCCGACGAAACGGTCGCACAGACGAACAGCGGAATTGTATGCAAAAATACGGACGAAAGTATTGAAAAGACTTTATATAAATATATCTGCGGATTTATTCCGCACAAAAACAAAACAAGCTTAACCGATAACAGCGCCGCACTTGCGGAGTTTGACGGTTTAATTAAAAGGAGATGATAAAAATGTCACTGTATGACGATATAAAAAACGGTAAAGAACGCATTTCAGTAGTCGGCTTAGGCTATGTGGGTATGCCGCTGGCTGTTGCTTTTGCACGGCGCGCAAAGGTTATAGGATTTGATTTGAACGAAGAAAAAATCAAACTTTACAAAAGCGGCATTGACCCAACAGAAGAAATCGGAAACGACGCAATTAAAGCCGCAGCCGTAGAATTTACTTCAGACCCTCAAAGGCTTAAAGACGCAAAATTCCATATAGTTGCCGTTCCCACACCTGTAAATCAGGACCATACGCCCGATTTGTTCCCTGTTGAAAGCGCAAGCGAAACGGTGGGGCGCAATCTGACAAAAGGCTCAATCGTTGTTTTTGAATCAACGGTTTATCCCGGCGTTACGGAAAATATCTGCATACCTATTCTTGAAAAAATGTCGGGACTTAAATGCGGAGCTGATTTTAAGGTCGGCTATTCTCCCGAAAGAATAAACCCCGGCGATAAAGTTCATAGGCTTGAAAATATAACAAAGGTTGTTTCGGGCATGGACGGTGAATCGCTTGAAGAAATAAAAAACATATACGATATGATTATAGAGGCCGGAACATTTCCCGTGTCGTCCATTATGGCGGCGGAGGCGGTAAAGGTTGCCGAAAATTCACAGCGTGATATAAACATCGCATTTATGAACGAGCTTGCAATGGTATTTGACAAAATGAATATAGATACCGCCGAGGTTATCGCAGGCATGAACACAAAATGGAACGCTCTGGGCTTTTATCCCGGACTTGTCGGCGGACACTGCATAGGCGTCGACCCGTACTATTTTACTTATCAGGCGGAACAGCTCGGGTATCATTCTCAGATAATTCTTTCGGGCAGACAGGTAAATGACGGAATGGGAAAATTCGTAACGGACGCAGCGGTAAAGGAAATGATTCTTGCGGGACAAGCGCCGTCAAAATCCAAAGTGGTTATTCTCGGAATAACGTTTAAGGAAAACTGCCCCGACATACGCAACAGCAAGGTTGCGGACATAATAAAACGTCTTGCCGATTATAATATAACCCCGATAATCGCCGACCCGTGGGCGGACGCCGATGAGGTGAAGAAGGAATACGGCGTTGAGCTGAAAAATATTGACGATATATCGGATGCCGACTGTGTTATTATTGCCGTAGCGCATAATGAATTTAAGAAAATGACCTTAAACGATATAAACGCTCTTTTCAAAGATACCGATAATAAAAACAAGGTTTTGGCAGACGTAAAGAGTATGCTTAACAAAAAGGAAGCCGAAAACGCAGGCTACAGATACTGGAGGCTGTAACACCGATATGAAATTAAAAAAGCTCCCAAGCTATCTGATATATATACGGTATGTATTTTATTACTGTGCCGCATACTGTATAGGACTTGCCGCAAGACATTTGCCGTACTATAAGGATATGTGGCTCATTGCCGAAAGGAAAACGGAGGCACGTGATAACGGGCTGCATTTTTTCAGGTATCTTAACGCCGAACACCCCGAGATTAATTCGGCATTTATTATAGATAAAAGCTGGCCCGATTTTGAGCGTGTTTCGGCACTGGGCAAAACGATACAGCCGAATACGTTTCGGCATATGCTGTCCTTTGCCTGCGCAAAAATCCGAATAAGCACACATTATATGAGCTGTTCGCCCGACGATTACAGATTTGCGGTGCTGAACCGTTTCGGCTTGGTCAGAGGAAAAAGTGCAGTTATACGGCACGGAATTACATCGAACGATTTAAAGGAACTGCACTATCCGAACGCACGCATGGATTTGCTTGTTTGCAGCTCCATTCCTGAATACGAAAGCATGAAAAACACATACGGACACCCCGACGGAGTTGTGCAAAGGCTCGGTCTTTGCAGATACGACCGTTTACTTTCACCGCATGAAACAAAGCGCCAAATTCTGATTATGCCGACTTGGCGGTATTTTTTAAGAAATCTGTCGGACGATGAATTTGTAAAAACCGAATATTTCAATCGGTTTTCGGGGCTTATAAATGACAGCAAGCTGCTTAAAGCTCTTGAAGAACACGATTACACGCTTGTGCTGTATCTGCATTACGTTCTACAACCGTATTCACACCTGTTCAAATCGTCAAGCCCCCGTGTGAAAATACTGAAAAAAGAGGGGAACGACGTTCAGCAGCTTTTAATGGAGTCGGCAATGCTCATTACCGATTATTCAAGCGTATTCTTTGATTTTGCGTATATGTCAAAGCCGCTTGCTTATTTGCAGTTTGACGAGGAAAGGTTTTTTGCCACGCAATACGGCAGAGGATATTTTAACTGCCATACCGACGGTTTCGGTCCTGTATTTGACAATGAAAATCAGACTGCGGAATATATATGCAAAAAAATAAAAAACGGCGTCGGTTTGGACGCCCGATACAGTGCACGCATTAACAATTTTTTTGACGAACGCAGAAATGACCACTGCGAAAAAACCTATAAAGCAATAAAAGGGTTGTTTAATCATGAATAAAAAAGCCTTAACAATCGGAATAGCCGTATATAATATCAAAGAAGAATATCTTCGGCAGTGTATAGAAAGCGTTATTGTCAACTCATCACCCGATTTGGAAATAATAATCGCCGATGACAATTCGGAGGAATACTGTTCCCAAATATGCCGTGAATATGCGGCTGCGGACAGCAGAATTATTTATATAAAAAATACCGAAAACATCGGCATCGGAAACATCAGAAACATGATTATCGACAGAGCCTCGGGCGAGTGGATTTTCTTTGTCGACGGCGACGATATGATTTCGTCAAGCCTTGCACAGTCGTTCATCGGAATAAACGGTGAATACGACTTGATTATATTTGATAAATTTACATTTTGCAATACTGATTTAATCGACACAAACCGCATGGAGATTATGTCCTCGGCATCGCTCATTGATTTGGATATGGCAATGATTTATGATATAGCGATAGCGGCAATCAACCGCCGTGCTGCCGTAAAGAAAATAACGCCGCAGTTTAATCTGAATCCCGGCTCAGTTTGTTCCAATGCCTATAAACGCAGCTTTCTGAAAGACAATAATCTGCGGTTTGACGGAACGCTCAAAACTGCGGAGGACAGCCTGTTCAGCACCTCGGTTTTTCTGAAAAATCCAAAGACCGCCGCATATGATGAAATAATGTATTACTATAGAATAAATCCGCAGTCCGTGACCCATAAGTATGACGAACACTCAAAGGACGTAACTGACATCTATCTCACGGCTATAAAAAAATTTATCGGACAGAACTTTAACGAACCCGAATTTATTATGAAAGATTTTTGGAAATACCGCTGTACAAGCGCAATATCCGATAATTTTGAACGCAATATATTCCACCCTCAAAACCCGAAACCGTACAAGGAGCGCAGAGAGGATTTCAAATCACTCCTGTCCGCCGAGCCATACAGAACCGCACTGGCGGCGGCGAAAATATCGGAATACGAAAATCATCATATGTGCCTAAAGCTTGCGCTCTCAAAAAGAAATCAATTCTTTTTGCTTAATATATGCTATAAGCATAAAATACTGTTCCGAATATACGGCGGTTTGCGGCGCAGAATAAACGGATTTAAAAGGAGCTGATATTATGACATTAAGCATATGCACTGCCATATACAACATAAGCGAGCCGTTTCTGAGACAATGTATAGAAAGCATTATATCGGATAAATCCGCAGATATTGAAATTATACTGGGCGACGACTGCTCGGATATTTCAACCTCCCGAATATGCCGTGAATACGAAAAAGCCGATTCAAGAATACGTTATATCAGACAAAGTGAAAACGGCGGAATAAGCCGTATGAGAAATACCATGATTAACGCAGCACGGGGCAAATGGATTACGTTCATTGACGGTGACGACGCTGTTTCGGACGGTTATGCGTCATGTATCTGCAATGCGCTGAAGGATACGGAATTTGATATAGTAATGTTTAAATGGCAGAGGTTTGACGGTGCTGTTCCGCATATAAAAGCTGAAATACAGCCTATTACACCGCTCCCCAAAGCTGTGTCAAAGCGGTTTTCAAGAGCGTGCCTTACGGGTGAGCCGCCGAATACCGAGGACTTCGGAATGACCGACAGCACCCCGTCATCGGTATGTATAAAGGCGTACAGACGCAGCTTTATTAACGAAAACAATCTGAAATTCAGAGACGGTATGAAAAAGTCGCAGGACGTTGAATTTAACACACGTGCATTTTTTGCGTGCGGCAGTATCGGCTATCTGCCGCAGATATTATATTTATACAGAAAAAATATCGGTTCAATAACAAACAGATACAGTGCGGATTTTGAAAAAATTATAAGCGACTGCATAAAATATGATACGGAAAATTTGAATACGCTGTTTGAAAATGATACCGAAATTCTCAATCAATGGCGAAAATACAAGCTTATACATTATATAATAAATAATTTTGAATTAAATATTTTTCATAAAAACAACTCCGAAACAAGAAAAAGCCGAAAAGCTGAATTTAAGAAATTCATACACAGCGAGCCGTTTTGCACATTTTTCAAAACGTTTGATTTTTCATCATACGAATGGCACGAACGGCGGTTGATATTAAAGCTTGCGTCAAAAGAGAAATTTTCCGTTCTTGACGCAATGTATAAATTCCCGATAAGCTTTAGGCTTTACGGCAAAGCAAAAAATATTTTGAAATGAGGGCTGATATATGAGAAGCAAGGCTACTCTGAAAAATTCAATATGGGGCATTATTCAGCAGGTAATCGTTTGCTTTTTGAGTATGTTCTCCAGACGTGTAATGATAGACACAATCGGAGTGGAGGGCGTAGGACTTAATGCGTTTCTGACAAGCGTTATAACAATGCTGTCGCTTGCGGAGCTGGGAATAGGAACGGCAATCGTATATCATATGTACGCCCCCATAGCCGCCGATGACAAAGTGCAAATTGCCAAGCTTATGCGTGCGTATAAAAATATTTATCGGATTATTGCGGCTGTAATAATGGTTTTGGGACTTTGCCTGCTGCCGTTTATGGACAAAATCGTATCAGACGTAAGCTATTCAAAGCAATATATATCCGTAATATTTATATTGTTTCTTTTACAGTCGACCTCATCATATCTTTTCACATATAAGCGCTCCATGCTTTCGGCAGACCAAAAGCAATATATAATCACGATTTTTGATTTGGGCTATAAAATTTTTACGATTATAGCAGGTATAATAATTTTAAAGCTTACGCATGAGCTCGCCTGTTATCTGATAATGCTGACGGTATGCACCGTTGCGGAAAACATGATGATTTCACACCGTGTCGATAAGCTGTACCCGTTTATAAACGAAATAAACGGCAGTCTGTCAAAATCGGAAAACCGCATGATAGCAAAGGACGTCGGTCATATTTTTATCGGAAAGGTGTCGGGAGTTATAACCACCTCCACCGACAGCATACTTATAAATGCGCTCGTCGGAACTATTCAGACGGGATTGTATTCAAATTATAATATAATTCTCGGAACTCTTACGGCAACACTGAAACAATTCAATTCCGCCATGAGGGGCAGCGTGGGAAATCTTGTCGCAACAGAACCGCCTGAGCATATACATAAGGTATTTAAGCGATTGCTGTTTATAATGTTTTTCTTAGCGTCATTCTGCGCCTGCTGTCTGACGGGGCTTATTGACCCGTTTATAAATATAGCGTTCGGAGAAGGGCTTCTGCTCGGCAGAACAACCATTTTCATCTGCATATTTAATTTGTATATGTCTACAATAGATATTCCCATATGGAATTTCGTATCGGCGGCAGGACTGTTTAAATATGATAAATATATATCGCTTATCGGGTCGGGCATAAACCTGATAATCTCGTTTGTGTTCGGCAAAACCATAGGCATGGCGGGAATACTGCTGGGGACCTCCGCAACGTATCTTATTCAGTTTATATTAAAGGTTATCCTTTTTTACGGCTCGTTTCTGAAAATGAACTGTATAGGTATTTTCCTGCGCAATATTGTTTTTGCGGCTGTAACCGCCGCCGAATGTGCGCTCATCGGCACTTTGACAAATATGACAGGCGCATTGATTGCAAACCCGTATATTGAATTTATAGCGTTTGCGGCAATATCGGCATTGATTCCGCTTGTAATAAACAGCGTTATATTCATGAAAACGGACGAGTTCAAATACAGTATTAAGCTCGCAGCGGAAATGATAAAAAATAAAAATAAATAAATTGATTTTTGCCTGATTATATGATATAATATAAGAAATTATAATTGGAAATGAGAATATTATGAACGTTGAAATTCTTTTATTTAATAATAAAATCAAGTCTTTAAGTGTCGAAGAAGCAAAAAAGAAAAGCACGGGGCGGAGGCTCTTTGGAAAATGTTGTTTCTTTTCTTTTCAATTACTATCATTTTTCATCGACAGAAGCGCCAAGTCATTTTAATCAGGATTTGGAAGTTGACAAATGGTTTAAATGCAAGGATGGCTGGCAGATTGGCATAAGCTGCAAAAGAAAGATGGAAGCAGGTAAGCCAAGCGGATAGGGGAACGTTATCACATTTTAAAATAAAGGAATTATGGCATATAATTACTTATGACAAGGATTTGTCAGATGATAAAATTGTCCGTTTAGGAGAACAGGGGCAGATATTTTATTTAATGGATAACAGCGAAGTATATCAGAGATGTGCAAACCATGCCGGAATGAAAAATTATGTCAGACCGCTGTCACATCTGATTTCAGATATTAGAAGCAATATTAAATAAAAATAATTGAAAAATTTATAAAAAACTCTTGCATTGTACGGTAAGTTATGGTATAATAAAGATGTAGAAATTACATTCTACCCTTTTATCCTATACATAGAACAAAAGAGCTACCTTCCGCAAAGGTAGTTTTTTTGTTATTTCGGTAATATTTTGAACATGCCGTGAATAAAATATATTAAGGACAAGTTTTAAATATACGAAAGGAATATTTTAATTATGAAAAAATCAATTTTGGCAATAGCCGCTTCATTGCTTATGCTTTGCGGCTGCGGAACAAAAGAAGTGGAAACGGGAAATATGACGCTTGAAGAAAAAGCGGCGCAGATGCTTTTTGTGCGGTGCGAGGACGATATGAATTACATACTTGACAAGGGTGCAGGCGGAATCGTTATGTTTGAGCGTGATTTTCGGGATTTAACAAAGGACGAGGTTATAAAAAAAATATCGGATTTTCAGCGCTCCTCCGATGTTCCGCTGTTTATCGCAGCCGACGAAGAGGGTGGAACGGTCGTAAGAGTAAGCTCAAACCCTTATCTGCGCCATGAGCCGTTCAATTCACCTGCGTATTATTACCGTGCCGGCGGCATGGACAACCTTATAAATATAACAAGCGAAAAATCACAGTTATTGTATTCGCTCGGCATAAATATGAATCTCGGTCCTGTTGCCGATGTTTCCACCGACCCCGACGATTTTATATACAAGCGTTCACTCGGCGAAAATGAAAACACTACGGCACAGTATGTTGCCGAAGCCGTTAAAGCCGCAAAACGTGAAAATGTTGCAAGCTGTTTAAAGCATTTTCCCGGCTACGGTTCAAACGAGGACACTCACACGGGAATAGCAGTAGACAAGCGCCCGCTGAGCGAATTTACCGACAAAGACCTCGTCCCGTTCAGGCTTGGCATTGCCGAGGGTGCGGAGGCTGTGCTCGTTTCGCACAATATTGTAAACTGCATGGATTCGGAGCTGCCTGCGTCGTTATCTCCGGCGGTTCACCATTATCTGCGCGAGGCAATGAATTTTAACGGAATTATCATGACGGACGATATGGAAATGGACGCAGTTCAGGCATACGGAGGCGCATATATAAAGGCGGTCAATGCAGGTAACGATATGATTATCGTATCGGATTTCAATGCGGCGCTGAATGAAATTACGGACGGCGTCCGAAAAGGTGAAATAAGCGAATCGACGATAGATGAAGCCGTTGACCGAATAATAAGAGTTAAAAAGGAGTGCGGAATAATAAAGGAATAAAAAAACGGGGCGTAAAAAATGCCCCGCTTTTTCAGTTTCTTCTCTTATCCATTTCCTCAAATATATCATTCCATGACATATTATTGTCAACAAGCATAACCGTAAGGTGATACATCAAGTCCGCAACCTCGTACTTTATTTCACTTTGGTCACGGTTCTTTCCTGCTATAACAACCTCTGCCGCCTCTTCGCCAACTTTTTTCAGAATTTTATCCTCGCCCTTTGCGAACAGATAATTTGTATAACTGCCCTCAACAGGATTTTGGCGTCTTGAACGAACCGTTTTTTCCTCTGTCGAAATCGAATCATGCAGATATTGAGGGTTATTATCCTCAACAAGCTCCCCGTTCTCCAGCTTTCTGAAAAAACAGCTCCTGTGACCCGTATGGCAAGCACCGCCGTCAGGCTTAACCAAAAGCAAAAGACAGTCTCTGTCACAGTCAAATCTTATTTCCTCAACATTCATATAACTGCCCGACGTCTGACCCTTAATCCAGATTTCTTTACGGCTCCTTGACCAGAATACCGCTCTGCCGGAGCTTAACGTCATGTCGAATGACTCCTTATTCATATAGGCAACCATAAGTACTTCTTTTGTTTTTATATCCTGCACTACCGCAGGAACAAGCCCGTTTTCATCAAAACGCACCCGTAAATCTTCCTGTTCTTCTTTATGTTTAAACATGTTAATCTCCTTATTTCAATTTCATTAAATGCCAGTTCTGAATCAGATATTCCGCTCCCGAAACTACGGTAAACACTATCGAAATCCAAACAAGCACCGCCGAAATGGATGCACCCGTTTCAGCAGGCACAAACGGCACATTAAGTATAATAATCGACGCAATTATCGCAACCATCTGAGATACCGTCTTGAATTTACCCCAAAACGACGCCGCAATAACCTTACCCTCGCCGACAGCGCAAAGCCTTACGCCGGCAACCATAAATTCTCTGGCAAGAATCAGCATAAGCGCCCATGAATTGATAATCCCTTTTTCAAGGAATATAACAAACGCCGCCGTTGTAAGAATTTTATCCGCCAACGGGTCCATGAATTTACCGAATGTGGTTATCTGATTTCTCTCTCTCGCTATTTTACCGTCAAGCATATCCGTAAGCGACGCTATTACAAAAACCGCAAGCGCCGCCATTTGGCAGACTCCGTTGTCAATCAGCAGTAAAATCATAAATAACGGTACAAGAACCACTCTGAAAAGCGTTAGTTTGTTTGCTGTATTCATATACATCTCTCCTTTCATATTTTCTGTCCGGCAAGGTCGTATTCGTCAGCGTTCAGGATTTTGACATTAACTATGTCACCCGGTGCAAGCTCGTCTTCCGTTCCGAAATACACCTTTCCGTCAACGTCTATACTGTCTCCCCTGCTTCTTCCGTAAAATAAAAAGCTTTCCTCGTCATAGCCCTCCGCTATAACCTCAATCGTGTTTCCTATCTTCTGTTTGTTAAGCTCAAGCGAAATACCCTGCTGCAACGTCATAAGAGCGTCAAGTCTGTCCTGCTTTACCTCATCGTCTATCTGAGCGTCAAACTTCGCAGCAGCCGTTCCTTCCTCCTGTGAGTATGCAAATACTCCCATTCTGTCAAACTTCATATCCGAAACAAAATCATAAAGCGTATTGAACTGCTCCTCCGTTTCTCCCGGAAATCCTACTATAATTGATGTTCTGATTGTTACGTCGGGCAGCTTTTCTCTTATCATTTTTATTCTGTTCCGTATTTCCGCTTGATTTGTCCGTCTTGCCATTCTGCGCAGAATTTCATCATCGCCGTGCTGAACGGGCATATCTATGTAATTGCATATTTTATCGTATTTTGCAATAGTGCCGATAAGCTTCTCCGTTATAGCCTCGGGATACAGATAATGCAGTCTTATCCACTCTATTCCGTCTATTTTAACAAGCTCGTCCAGAAGTGTGCACAGAGAGTACTCTCCGTACAAATCAATGCCGTAGCGGCTCACGTCCTGCGCAATAAGAATTATTTCCTTAACTCCGCTTTCGGCAAGATTTTTTGCCTCCTCAATTATGCTTTCTTTTTTTCTGCTCCTGTAATGTCCACGTATTTTCGGAATCGCACAGTATGTACAATTGTTGTCACAGCCGTCGGCAATCTTCAAATATGCCGTATATGACGGGGTCGTCAGTATTCTCGGCAGACAGTCATCGGGCGTTCTGTCGGGATTTTCACAGTAAGCCTCACGCTCGCCCTCGAATGCCTTCTTTATACATTCGCATATCTTATCATATTCGCCCGTACCCAAAACATAGTCTACCTCGGGCATTTCTTGCAGTACCTCGTCTTTATATCTTTGAGCAAGACACCCCGTTACAATAAGCAGCTTGCAGTTTTTATCCTTGTACTGCGCCATATCAAAAATCGTATCTATTGACTCCTGCTTTGCCGAATCTATAAATGCGCAGGTATTGACAATCAATACATCAGCCTCATCGGGATTATCTACCATCGAATATCCGTCCGATGCAAGCAGTCCGAGCATTACCTCCGCATCGGTCTGATTTTTTGCGCACCCCAGCGACACCATACCTATTTTACAGTCCATATATTATTCCTTTCATTGCTCATATTCGGCACGCAGAGCGTCTATGCAGCGTTTTATATCGCTCAGGTCATAGCCTCTGTACATAAAATACCGTATACATTTATCTGTGTTTTTGCGTTCAAAATCGCCCTTCAATTTTTTATCCACAAGCGGCATAAGCACGTCCTCCGTATCGTCAAAATCCATTTCGCACATAACCTCGTCTATTATATCCGATGAAATTCCGACCGAATACAGCTCGCTCTTTATCCTGTTTCTGCCGTATTTTTTTATGTTTTTCAAATCCGCCGCCTTGCGCCGTGCAAAATCCTCGTCATTAATAAAATTATATTCACGGCAAAACTCTATTATTCTGTCCGTATCCTCGTCTTCAGCGCCCGCTCTGCGCAGCTTATCCCTCAACTCACGCTCCGAATGTGAGCGAAACTCCAAAAGCCGCAAAGCTTTTTCCTTTGCCTGCTCATACGTCATCGGTCCGCTGTTTTTCCTGTATGGCATACCGTTCTCCTTTCAGGCAATTTGAAAATATCCGAAAAGCTTTCCGAAATCCACGCCGCCTATAATTTTGCCGCAGTATTTTTCTTTAAGCTGATTATATCCCGACACCATCTGTTCTGATTTAATTCCGTAGCTTAATGACAAATACGCCTCCATGTATGCCGAAAGGTGGTCGCAGCCCCGTATAATTTCACCGTCAACGGGATTAAACGAATTTTCGTTATACTTTGCGTTAATATCGTCCGACGTTACTATAACC
>CAKSGG010000006.1 GCA_934454215.1 uncultured Clostridia bacterium | reverse complement strand
CCCGAGTTCAGACTTCCGAAGGATATAGTTCAAAAGGAAATTTCAAATCTGAAAAAACTCGGCGTTGACATTCAGACGAATGTAATTATCGGAAAAACAATCACCGTTGACGAGCTGTTCGACGATATGGGCTATGATGCTGTATACATCGGTTCGGGCGCAGGTCTGCCGTCGTTCATGGGTATTGAGGGCGAAAGTCTTAACGGTGTTTACAGCGCAAACGAGTTCCTGACGAGAATAAATCTTATGAAAGGATATAAATTCCCCGAATACGATACTCCCGTATATATCGGCAAGAATGTCGCAGTGTTCGGCGGCGGTAACGTTGCCATGGATGCAGCCCGCTGTGCAAAAAGACTCGGTGTGGAAAATGTGTACATCATTTACAGACGAGGAAAGGAAGAGCTGCCCGCAAGAGCCGAAGAGGTTCATCACGCAGAGGAAGAGGGCGTTATATTCAAGCTGCTGCAAAATCCGACACGTCTTATAGGTGACGAAAACGGCTGGCTTAAGGGCGTTGAGGTTATCAAAATGGAGCTTGGCGAGCCTGACGCATCGGGCAGACGCAGACCTATTCCCATAGAGGGAAGCGAAGAAGTTCTTGATATAGATACGGTTGTCGTATCAATCGGACAGACTCCGAATCCGCTTATCAAAAAGACTACAAAAGGCTTGGAAACAAATAAAAGAGGCTGTATTGTTGCAGATGAAGAAACGGGAAAAACATCAAAAGACCACGTTTATGCAGGCGGTGACGTTGTTACCGGCGCCGCTACGGTTATACTTGCCATGGGTGCGGGAAAACACGCTGCCGAGGCTATAGATAAAGAACTGAATAAATAATACTATGTACACCGTCTGTTTCTGACAGACGGTTTTTTATTTTTACTGTGTTACCGTGCCGGTAACTGTAATAATTGTCACGCCCGGACCTGCTTCGGTTGCCGCAGGAACTTCGATTTTGAGAGCCGAATCCATAGCCGGAACCGTCAGCTTATTCGGAGCTTCGATTGTATAGTCGTTTGCCGAAATCGGCGTTACGTCTCCGTTCACCTCATAGCTTACCGAATTAACCTTAAATTCGGGCGGAAGTGAATCTATAAGTCTTGTATTGTCTGCCTCCTTACCGCCTGTGTTAAGCAGTGTAAAGGTATAGGTCAGAGTATCTCCCGTAATTACACTCGATTTGTCTGCGCTCTTGAATACGGATACGCTCGCAAATGCCTGCGGAGTTATCGTTGCGGACGCCTGTGCCGTAACCTCCGCACCCGTTGACGAACCCGAATTTGCCGCAGCGGTAGCTGTGTTTGTGATTGCCTCCGCCTGTATTCCCAGTGTCGATGTTTCATAAACTACGGTCAGAATATCGTTCGGCTGCAATATGGCGGTGCTTGTGAATACAACGCCGTTTTCCGATGTTGCCGCCGTTCCCGTTGAAGGCGCTCCGTTTATATAGAACAATGCGGAGTTTGCAAGATAAGTCATAGGCGATGTCGTCTGTGTTTTTCCTAAATTATCGGTAATTGTCGGATTGTATAACGCACCCGAGCCTGTGTTTTTCATGGTCAGAACGTATGCGGCATTGTTGCCGGCACGAACATTTTCAAGCAAAGGTGTTTTTGTCAGTGAAACGGTATATTCGTCAACAAGAGTTGTATTTGTACGGTTTGAAAGGGCGCTTTCCATGTTCCCGTTATAGCTGTAATATATTTGCGCAATATTAGGCAAATTTGTCGGCATAATAATTCCTCCTTAATAAATTTTAATTTTCGGAGCTCCTGATATATACTATGCCGTTCTCCGCAAAGCGTGAGGCTTATTCGCCCTTTATAAGAAATTTTTTCGGAGAAACGCCGTAATGTTTTTTAAATGCCCTGCTGAAACGGTAAATATCGCCGTAGCCGACATTTTCGGCAATCTCGCTTATGCTCCGTGCCTCGCACAGATACGCCGCCGCCTTTTCCATTCTGATTTTCGTAAGATATTTAAACGGCGTTGTATTCATGCCTGCGGTAAACAGCTTATTTAAATAAACGGTGCTTATATGAACGGCGGAGGAAATATCGGAAAGCGACAGCCCCGCTTTTCCGTAATTTCTGTTTATATACTGAATCGCCCCGTAAAGTGCGGGGTTTATATTTTTATTTTCCGTTTCAAATTCGGCATGAAGCAATTTATATATCTGCGACAATACATAAAAGCCGTCCGCACCTCCGCATGAGCTTACTGCCTCAAAGCAGCTCAGAATATCGCCGTGCGCCGTTTGGGGAATTGAGGTTATATTCTCATATCCGTTTGTATCGTAAATGTTAAAAAGTATGCTGTCTGCGTCACGCATACAGCGGTTTTTATAGCTTGCTCCGCACGGGATATATACGGGTGAATTTTCATCGGCAATAACAGAGCCGTGTCCGTCCGTAAATTCTATTTCTCCCGAAAGCGGATATATAAAGCTTGCACTGCGGCGGTTTTTTATAAATATCGTTTTACCGCCCTCATCATGCACGCACAGAGCTGAGAAAAATCCCGTAATTATATAGTTTTCATTCATAATATGCTCACCCGAATTTATTTTATCATAATGCGCAGTCCTATGTCAACATTTTTGTATAGTTTTTGTTAAAAAAATTATATTATCAGCCATTGCCATCAACAGCGGGAATTGATATAATGATAGAAAAAAAACGGGAGGAATTTATATGAACTTTACAGGTAAAACAGCATTTGTCACGGGTGTGGCACACGGAATAGGAAAGGCAATCGCACTTGGGCTCGCCAAAAACGGTGCGTCACTGTTTTTATGCGACATTAACGGCATTGCTTTAAAGGCAGCGGTGGAGGAGGCTCACGCTCTCGGCGCCGACGTCGAATATGAAACGCTTGATGTTTCCGATGAAAAGGCGGTAAATACGGCGGTGCAGAACGCTGTAAGCAGATTCGGAAAAATAGATATTCTGATAAACAATGCAGGTATATACGACACGCATATTGATTTTAAGGATTCAAATTCCGCAGACTGGAAAAAGAAAATCAATATAAATATCTTAGGCACAATGTACCCCACAAGAGCACTGCTTGCTCACATGGTTTCAAACGGATACGGAAGAATTATAAACATCGCCTCGGTTGCGGGAGTATACGGAATATCGTCAATGACGGACTATGCCATGACAAAGGGCGCAGTCATAGCGTTCACAAAATCTCTTGCAAAGGAGACTGCAATGTACGGCGTTACGGTAAATGCAGTATCGCCCGGAAGTATAGCCGTAAGCGATGCGGATATGCCCGAGCATTCGTTCACGGGCAGAGCGGGAACTCCCGAGGAATGTGCAAACGTAGTTTTGTTCCTTGCCTCGGACGAAGCGTCATACGTTTCGGGTCAGAATTATCTCGTTGACGGCTGCCGCAAAAAAATGTAATTATGTCATTTTGCAAAACGCACGCATTTCATGATTGGTTAAATTACCCGAAATTGCAAAATTAATAAAATTTTCGGAATTTTTACTTGAAAAAAACACGAAAATATAGTATTATATAATAGTAGCAATAAAATTTCAGGTGCCGCTTACTGCGGCGGAATGGAGATTATTATGAGATGCCCGTATTGCGGATTTATTGAAAGCAAGGTTATTGATTCAAGACCGACCGAAGAAAACAACGTTATAAGACGGCGCAGAGAATGTCTTAAATGTCAGAAACGCTTTACCACCTATGAAAAGCTTGAAGCAATTTCACTCGTAGTTGTGAAAAAAGACCAGTCAAGACAGCAGTATGACCGTAACAAGGTTTTGAAAGGAATCATAACCGCCTGCGAAAAGCGTCCTGTTTCGCTTTCCCAAATGGAGCAGATTGCCGATGACATTGAGGGCGAGCTGTACCAGTCAATGGAGCGTGAAATAGACAGCACCAAAATAGGCGAAAAGGTAATGGAAAAGCTGAAAAATCTTGACGAGGTTGCTTATGTCCGTTTCGCTTCGGTTTATAAGAGCTTTAATGATATACATACATTTATGGACGAGCTGAGAGAGCTTATAGATAAAAAATAACACTGCTGCCGCAGCGGCTCGCCCCTGTAAACGGGACAGGGCTTGGTTTTGTGCGGCAGCATTTTTTATTTATATAAGGAAAGGAACTTAAACATGAACAGAACAATAGCCGCAATAGCAACGCCGCCCGGCGTCGGAGGAATAGCCGTAATACGCATAAGCGGAGATGACTCGGTTAAAATCTGCGACAGCATTTTTAAAGGCGGAAAAAGGCTTTCGGACGCAGAATCGCACACAATACACTACGGATTCATAACCGATTCTTCGGGTGCAAAAATAGACGAGGTTCTCGTTTCTGTTATGCGCGCGCCCAAAACCTTTACACGGGAGGACGTTGTGGAAATCAGCACTCACGGCGGTACAATATGCGTAAACAGAGTTCTTGACGCAGTAATAAAAGCCGGCGCAGTACCTGCCGAAGCGGGAGAATTTACAAAGCGTGCATTTTTAAACGGCAGAATAGACCTATCGCAGGCTGAGGCGGTAATAGATATAATAAATTCCTCAAATACGCTTTCACAAAGGGCGGCACTGTCACAGCTTGAAGGCGCACTGTCAAAGCGAATAAAAGAAGTCAGGGGCAGTCTTGTCAGCCTTGCGGCAAGAATGCAGGTTCTGATAGATTATCCCGATGAGGACTTGGCAGATGTTTCGGAGGACGAAATATATAAAATCATATGCGAATGTAAAGCTAATATAAGCAATCTGCTCAGCTCCGCCGACAGCGGAAAGATAATCAGAGACGGTATCAAAACCGCCATAGCCGGCAAGCCCAATGTAGGCAAGTCCTCACTGCTCAACGCTCTTTCGGGCAATGACAGGGCAATAGTTACGGACATAGCGGGAACAACAAGAGACGTAATCGAGGAATATGTAAATCTTGACGGAATACCGCTTATTCTTACCGATACGGCAGGAATACACGAAACGGACGATACAATAGAACGGCTCGGGGTTGAGCGGTCGAAAAAATCCATTGACGAGGCGGATTTGGTTCTGGCGGTGCTTGACGGCAGCGGCGGATTATCGGACGAGGATAAGGAAATACTGAAAGAAACAAAGGGCAAAAACAGAATAATTATAATAAATAAAACCGATTTGGGCGACAGGCTGACGGATATAGACGAAAGCGAAACGGTTATACGCACAAGCGCAGTCACAGGCAGCGGCTTAAAAGAGCTTGCCGCAGAAATAAAACGAATTTACAAGTTGGGGCAAATCGAGCAGAGCGGCGGCGCTGTTATCACAAATATGCGCCATAAAAAAGCGCTGGACGAAGCATACGATGCACTGAGCGAGGCGGCGCAGGCACTTGAAAGCGGTATGCCTGCGGATATTGCGTCGATAGATATTAATGCGGCGATACGAAGTCTTGGCGAAATTACGGGCGAAACCGTATCGGAAAGCATAGTAAGTGAAATATTCCACAACTTTTGCGTGGGGAAATAACGGGAGGAATTATTATGACAGTATACGAAGCAATAATGAACAGAAGAACAATAAGAAAATTTGAGCAAAAGCCGATAGAGCATGATACTCTTGTAAAGCTTGTCGACTGCGCAAGAATGGCGGCATACGCCGCAAATATGCAGCCGCTGAAATTCAAAATCGTTGACGATAAAGACGTTCTCGGCAAAATATTTCCTTATACCAAATGGGCGGCAATGCTCAAAGACGGCACACCGACCGAGGACGAGCACCCTGCCGCATACATCGCTCTGCTCGGCGATACATCAATAAAGAAATCGTTCGAGTGCGATGCGGGAGCGGCGGCAACAACAATAATGCTTGCGGCATACGAAATGGGTATAGCATCATGCTGGCTGGGCGCTATCAACAGAGATGAAATAAAAAAGGCGCTTGACATTGATGATAAATATGAACTGACGTATATAATCGCACTTGGTTATCCGTCGCAGAAATCAAAGGCGGTTGAAGCAAAGGACGGAAACATAAAATACTTCATGGACGAAAATAATATCCTGAATGTGCCCAAACGTCCGCTTGATGAAGTTCTTGTATGAAAAAACAAATCCCCAATATCATTACCCTGCTGCGGATTATCTTATCGGCGGCGCTGATTTTCACGGAAAATTTTTCGGCATTGTTTTATATCCTGTATTTTGTCTGCGGAATATCGGACATTGCCGACGGATTTCTTTCAAGAAAGCTTGGCACTGAATCCCTTTTCGGGTAAACGCTTGACAGCCTTGCCGATTTTATTTTCATTGCGGTATGCGCCGTCAAGCTTTGGGGCTATATAACGGAAAACTGCTTTATTGCGGCCGCATTTGCCGTTATTGCCGCAGTTAAGCTGATGTTGTCTATTATCTTTAAAGACAGAAATACACACACGGCGGCAAATAAAGCGGCAGGCTTTTTTCTGTTTGTTTCCGTTCCGTTTATTTCTGCCCTGCCCGTTCGTGCGGCGATGTGCGCAATTGCCGCATATGCTGCGGCAGATGAGCTGTATCATGCGCTTAATCTTTAATTTTATGTGAAAATTTTTAAAAGGTATTGCAAAAGAATGTAAAATGTTATATAATTGACTATGTATAGGTTATAATTTATAAAAACCGAGGAGGGATATATTTGGCAGATGAAAGAAAAAGAAGACGAGGCTCTTCTCAGAATAACGATTTTGACTGGGACGCTTACGATATGCAGTCGTCCCAAAGAAATACACGGCGCTCATCAAGCGACATTGCAAGAAGGAGCGAGGCGGACGCTTATTCAAACGCTCCGCGCAGAAAAAGAAAAAAGAAGAAAGAGAAAAAACAGCTTACCGAAACGCAGCTTACACGGCGCAGAATTTTCAGAAACGCCGTACTGGCAGTCTGCCTTGTCGGCATAGTCGCCCTTACGGGTATTACGATAGGTATGTATTTTGCGGTATCGAGAGAGGTTAAGGATATGAACCTCAAAAATCTTGCGCTCAATACTTCCTCTCATATATATTACAATACTTCGGACGGAACAACTCACGAGCTTGAACAGATTCAGTCCTCAACGAACAGGATTCCGATTCCGTCGGAGCAGATTCCGCAGGTAATGAAGGACGCTATCGTTTCAATCGAGGACGAGAGATTTTATTCTCACCACGGCTTTGACATAAAGCGTACTGCGGGTGCGACGGTTAAATGGGCGCTGTCCAAAATAGGAATCGGCTCGTCCGATTACGGCGGTTCCACAATTACTCAGCAGGTTATAAAGAATATTACAAGCGAAAAGGAAAACAAGGCAAGCAGAAAAATAAAGGAAATTATGCGTGCGGTTGCGCTTGAAAAGGAAATTTCAAAAGACGAGATACTGACAATGTATCTGAATATCGTTTACTTTGCCGAGAACTGCTGGGGCGTTGAAGCGGCATCGGAAACATATTTCGGCATATCCGCATCGGAGCTTAATCTTCCGCAGGCGGCGTCAATAGCGGGAATTACGCAGTATCCGTCGCTTTACGACCCGATAACGAACCCCGAAAAGAATGTTGAAAAGAGAAATCTTGTGCTTAAAAAAATGCTCGAACTCGGTAAAATCAATCAGAGCGAGTATGACAGCGCAGTAAATACTCCGCTTGAAACAAGTGACAGATACCGTGCCGAGGGCGGACGTGTAACCTCGTATTTCTCCGACCAAGTTGTTGCGGACGTAATACGCGACCTTCAAAAGCAGAAGGGTTATTCGGAGGACTTCGCCACTCAGCAGGTATACAGCGGCGGTCTGAATATATATGCGACGATTGATACCGATATTCAGGGCGCAATGGAGCGTGTATATAACAACAAAGAAAACTTCGGGCTGTACCTTGATTATGATTTGGACGAAAATCAGGCTTATTACAAGGGTCAGTCTGCAATGGTTATAATTGACCCGTACACGGGAGCGGTCAAAGGTCTTGTCGGCGGTCTGGGCGAAAAGACCGATATACGGGGCTGGAACAGAGCCACACAGGCAAAGCGTCAGCCGGGTTCGGCATTCAAGCCGTTATCTGTATACGCTCCTGCTCTCGATATGGGAAAGATTACGGAAATGGACGTAATCGAGGACGAAGAAATAGAAATCGGAAACGACAAGTGGAAACCGAAAAACTCATATGAGGGATTTTTGGGCGAAATGACAATCAAAGAAGCCGTTATGCGCAGTTCAAACATACCTGCGGTAAAGGTTCTCGACAAAATCGGGCTTTCAAGCTCGTTCGGATATGTCCAGAACAAATTCCACATTGCATTGTCGGAAAAGGATAAAAACTACTCGTCACTTGCTTTGGGCGGACTTTCAAACGGTGTAAGCCCGATGGATATGGCGGCGGCATACTGTACATTTGTAAACAGCGGAAAATATATTGCACCTTACACATACACGCAGGTAACGGATTCTGCGGGAAATGTGGTTCTTGAAAACAAGGCTGAGGCATCGCAGTCAATAAGTGCGGCTTCGGCATACATTACAAGCGATTTGCTTTACAGTGTTGTAAACGGCAGACGGGGCACGGGACGTTCGGCACAGCTTGACGTTGATATGCCTGCATACGGAAAAACAGGTACTACGGACGACGACTTTGATAAATGGTTTGTAGGCTACACGCCTTATTATGTGGGTGCGGTATGGTTCGGCTTTGACAGTCCTGCGTCGCTTACAAAGGCAGGCGTAAGACAAAATCCGTCGGTTCTTGCATGGAAAGCCGTAATGGACGCAATCCATGCGTCATTGCCCGAGCGTCAGCTTGAAAAGCCTTCAACGCTTGTTGAAGAAGAGGTTTGCTCAATTTCGGGTAAGCTGCCGAAGTCCTCATGCGATACGACTATAGCGTATTTCGTTTCGGGAACACAGCCAAAAACACGCTGTACAAGCCACTACGGCAATGCGTCAAGCTATAATGACTTAGGAAGTCAAAGTACACCAAAGCCGTCAAGGGGTTCGGGATATACGCAGATAACACCCGCTCCGACAAGCGGTACATCAAGCGGCGGTTCGTCTTCGGGCAGTTCATCGTCAAGTGGAAGTTCGTCTTCGGGCAGCTATTCATCGGGAGGCTCATCGTCAAGCGGAGGCTCTTCATCAAGCGGCAGTTCGTCATCAGGCGGATATTCACCCGGCGGCGAAAGCGGTTCTTCGTCAAGCGGCAGTTCGTCATCAGGCGGTGAAAGCGGTTCTTCATCGGGCGGAGGCTCATCACCGGGCGGCGAAAGCGGTTCTTCATCGGGCGGAAGTTCGTCCTCGGGCGGCGAAAGCGGTTCTTCGTCAAGCGGAGGTTCGTCCTCGGGCGGTGAAGGCACTGCTGTTGAAGAAGGCAGTATGGACTAAAAAAATGCACCCCTTTTTGGGGTGTATTTTGCTATTTTTAACGTAAAATACCAAAAAAATAAGAATTTACTTGAAAATTCCTTAAATGTATTATATAATATAGTTTAAGTATATATTGAAAGGCTGTGGAATTATGAAATATATTGTTATACTCGGCGACGGAATGGCTGACTATCCCGTTGACGCATTTGACGGCAAAACGATTCTTGAAGTCGCAGACAAGCCGACTATTGATTATATGGCAGAGCATGGTGAAATGGGAATT
Organism: uncultured Clostridia bacterium; assembly: GCA_934454215.1. Taxonomy (GTDB): domain Bacteria; phylum Bacillota; class Clostridia; order UBA1381; family UBA1381; genus Ornithomonoglobus_A. The sequence continues at coordinate 55,870 of CAKSGG010000006.1, read as the reverse complement.
GTCAAAACCGTTCAGGACGGAATGAAACCGGGCAGTGATGTGGCAAATCTGTCGGTTATGGGCTATGATACGAAAAAGTGTTATTCGGGGCGTTCTCCGCTTGAGGCGGCGTCAATCGGCGTAAAAATGAAGGATTCCGACGTTACGTTCAGATGTAACCTTGTTACTCTTTCCGATGAGGAAAACTACGAGGATAAGACAATGCTTGATTATTCGGCAGGTGAAATAACCACCGAGGAGGCTGCGGAGCTTATTAAGGCGGTTGCGGCGGAGCTTGATACGGACGTTATAAAATTCTATCCGGGTATCAGCTACAGACATCTGACCGTTTGGGACGGCGGCTCTACAAATGTTGAGCTTACGCCTCCGCACGATATTTCGGACAGAAAAATCACGGAGCATCTGCCCAAGGGCGACGGTGCTGACGTTTTGCTCGATATGATGAAAAAAAGCGAGAAAATTCTCAGAAATCACCCCGTAAACAAAAAGCGTGCCGCAGAGGGCAAGCATATGGCAACCTCGATTTGGGTATGGGGCGAGGGTACAAAGCCTCAGCTTGAAAACTTCGAGGATAAATTCGGTCTCAAAGGCAGTGTAATAAGCGCAGTCGATTTGATTAAGGGAATCGCAAAATGCGCAGGCATGGAATCAATCGATGTTGAGGGCGCTACGGGCAACTGCGAAACAAACTGGGACGGCAAGGCTCAGGCGGCTCTTGACGCACTTTTGAACGGCAGCGATTTTGTATACGTTCATATGGAGGCACCCGACGAAATGGGGCATCAGGGGCTGCCCGACAAGAAAAAATTTGCGGTCGAAACAATTGACAGCAGGGTTGTGAAATTCCTTAAGGATAACCTTGAGGAAAGAGGGATAGACTATAAAATGCTGATAATGCCCGACCACCCCACTCCGATTAAATTAAAAACTCACGTAAGCGACCCCGTTCCGTATGTGATTTTCGACAGCACAAACACCGAAAACGGCAGCGGTCTGACATATACCGAAGAAAATGCAAAGAAAACGGGAATATATATCGAAAAGGGATATACCCTTATGAATAAATTTCTTGCATAAAGCTTTTCCCCCAAACAAAGAAGGAGGGCGATAACGTGAAATGGAAAAACACCGACTTTAAAATACTGCTGTGGCCTGTTGCGGTTATAATCGCAGGCGTACTGCTGTACCTGTTCACCCCGAAAATAATAGAGCTTTTGGGATTTCTGACAGGTCTGCTCCTGCCGTTTATAATAGGCTACGTCCTCTCACGAATGATTAATCCGCTGGCGGATATATTGCAGCGCAAATTCAAGCTGCCCAGAGGCGCTACGGTAATGCTTGTAATCGTGGTCGTAATCGGATTGCTTGCACTTGCGGCATATTGGGGCGCAAGCTCGCTTTCAGACCAAATTAAACAGGCGCTTAACGATAAGCCCGACATCAGAGACGATTTTGTAGACAGCTATTCAATGGCAATCGGAAAACTGCGTATAATTTACGGCTCACTGCCCGAAATTGTTCAGGACGCAATTTCGGGAATATCAAAAAATTCGGGTACGGCAACAGCACTCGTTATGGACTATGCGACAAGATTTGTCAAGGCAATGCCTAACTTCTTTGTCGCTCTGATTGTTGCGATTCTGTCCATGTATTTCATGGTTCAGGATTCGACCTCAATTTCGTCACTGCTTAAAATTCAGTCGGCGAAATCAACGGAGGTGTGGAAACAGATAAAATGCTATCTGGGCGGATATATAAAGGCACAGCTTATGATTATGCTTGTAACGGCAACTCTTATGTCCGTATGGTTTATAGCTTTGGGAGTACATTATTCCGTTCTTATCGCAATAGGAATAGCGTTTCTTGACGCATTGCCGATTTTCGGCAGCGGCTTGATTTTATGGCCGTGGACGCTGATGAATTTTCTTAACGGCGATATGCGCATGGGCGTAGCCATGATTTTGGTGTATTTGTCGGTTGCGCTGACAAGACACCTGATAGAACCGAAGCTTGTAAGCTCAAGCGTGGGAATGAATCCGCTGCTTACGCTTATGTCAATGTATATAGGCTACAGAGTTCTGAGCGTGGGCGGTCTTATTATAGGACCTCTTGCGATGCTTCTCATTATAAGCCTGTACAAGGGCGGCGTATTTGACACTCCGCTTGCGATTGTAAAGCAGGTTCTGAAAAAAACGGGAAATACATTGCAGGCTATAAAAGAATATTTATTATCAGACGAAGAATAGAAAGGAAATTCAAATGAACAAATACTATATTACTACGGCGATTGCATATACGTCGAAAACTCCTCATATAGGAAACACTTATGAGATTATTCTTACCGACGCAATCGCAAGATTTCACAGATTTATCGGCGATGACGTGTTCTTTCTGACAGGTACGGACGAGCACGGTCAGAAAATTCAGGAAATTGCCGAAGCTGCGGGCATTACGCCAAAGCAGCACGTTGACAATATTGCAGGACAAATCCGTGAAATTGCCGATATGCTTAATATCAGCTACGATAAGTTTATACGCACAACGGACGAATATCACGTAAAAGCCGTTCAGCAGATATTTAAAAAGCTTTACGACCAAGGCGACATATACAAGAGCGAATACGAGGGTTGGTACTGTACCCCGTGTGAATCGTTCTGGACGGAAACTCAGCTTGTTGACGGCAAATGTCCCGACTGCGGACGTGAGGTTCATAAGACAAAGGAAGAAGCATATTTCTTTAAAATGAGCAAATATCAGGATAAGCTGATGGAATATATCGAGGCTCACCCCGAATTTATTCAGCCCGAATCACGAAAAAAAGAAATGGTCAATAACTTCCTTAAACCGGGCTTACAGGATTTATGCGTATCGAGAACGAGCTTTACATGGGGAATACCCGTTGAGTTTGACCCCGGTCATGTAATCTATGTTTGGATTGACGCACTTTCAAACTATATAACGGCTCTCGGCTACACGCCCGATGAAAAAGGCGAACTTTACAAAAAATACTGGCCTGCGGACGTGCATATAATAGGCAAGGATATTCTGCGTTTCCATACGATTTACTGGCCGATTATGCTTATGGCACTGGGCGAGCCGCTGCCGAAACAGGTATTCGGTCATCCGTGGATGCTCATAGGCGAGGAAAAGATGAGCAAATCAAGAGGAAATGTAATATACGCAAAGGATTTGGTACGTCATTTCGGCGTTGACGCAGTAAGATATTATTCACTTCACGAAATGCCGTTTGCACAGGATGGAACAATCACCTACGATGTGTTTATGAGCCGCTACAACAGCGACCTTGCCAATACCCTCGGCAATCTTGTAAACAGAACCGTTGCGATGATTAACAAATATTTCGGCGGTGAAATTCAGAGCGGTGAATTTGACGGCGAATTTGATGATGAATTAAAAGCGGCGGCAACAGGAGCAATCGAAAAAATCGAAGAAAAAATGAATACTCTGCACGTTGCCGACAGTCTTGACGAAATATGGAAGGTTGTTGACCGTGCCAACAAATATATTGACGAAACAACGCCATGGGTTCTTGCAAAGAACGATGATGATAAACCGAGACTGGGAACGGTTCTTTATAATCTTGCCGAAACAATCCGTATCATTGCGGCACTTCTGACATCTTTCATGCCCGACACGGCAGGCAAAATTGCGGTACAGATTAACACCGATGAGCTTTCATACGAAAGCACAAAAACATTCGGCGTGCTGAAAGCAGGCACAAAGGTCGGCGAAGCCGTTCCGATGTTTGCAAGACTCGATATTGATAAAAAGCTTGAAGAGCTTGCGGCAGAAAACGAACCCGAGGAGGAAAAAATCGAAATTGCTCCGTTCAAGGATTATATTGAGTTTGAGGATTTTGAAAAGCTTGATATGAGAGTAGGAAAGGTTATCGAATGCGAAAAAGTTCCCAAGTCGTCAAAGCTTTTGAGATTTACATTGCAGACGGGCAATGAAACAAGACAAATTTTGTCGGGCATTTCAAAGTATCACAAGCCCGAGGATTTAATCGGAAAGAACGTAATATTTATCGCAAACTTAAAGCCGAGAAAAATGATGGGTCTTGAATCGCAGGGCATGATTCTTTCGGCTGAATTTGAAAATGATTTAACCGTTCTTACAACGCTTAATGATATTCAAAGCGGGGCTGAAATTGTCTGATTGGTCAAAATACACCTATATTTTGTAAAAATAGTCCGTTGTTTTCGATGAGTATTATGTATTATAATATAGATATATAATATAGACGGAGGGTTATTATGTACGATGTAAAAAAAGGCTATGAATTAGCCAAGGAATACTATGCGCAATTCGGCATAGACGTTGATAAAATGATTGAGATATGCGATAAAACGCCTATTTCAATGCACTGCTGGCAGGGCGACGACGTAAACGGTCTTGAGAAAAAGCAGGGGAGCTTAACGGGCGGAATACAGGCAACGGGAAACTACCCCGGTGCGGCACGCAACGGCGATGAATTAAGAGCCGACATAGAAAAGGCAATGTCATTCATTCCGGGAGAATTAAAGTTAAATCTTCACGCAAGCTATCTTGAAGCCGATGAGTTTGTCGACAGAAACGAAATCGAACCCAAGCACTTTGATAAATGGGTAGACTGGGCGGTTAAAAACGGAATCGGGCTTGACTTCAACCCGACATATTTCTCACACCCGAAAAGCGAAAAGGCAACACTTTCGTCATCTGACGAAAGCATAAGAAAATTCTGGGTTGAGCACGGAATAAGAGTTCGCCGTATAGGTGAGTACTTCTATAAGAAAACGGGCAAAACCTGTGTTATCAATCACTGGACGCCCGACGGCGACAAGGAATTTCCCGTTGATACGCTTACTCCGAGATTACAGCTTAAAAAGAGCTATGACGAGATATTTGAGGCTACCAAAGACGTTGAGGGCGTAATGGACGGAATCGAATCAAAGGTATTCGGTATCGGTGCTGAAAGCTTTACCGCAGGCTCACACGAATTCTGCATGGGCTATGTAATGAAAGCCAACAAAGACCATATAATGATGACTCTCGACACGGGACATTATCACCCGACCGAGGTTGTATCGGCTAAGCTGGCATCGATTTATACGTTCAGCGACCATGTACTGCTTCACGTTTCACGCCCCGTAAGATGGGACAGCGACCATGTCGTTGCATTCGATGACGAGACAAAGGCAATCATGGAGGAGCTTGTAAGAATGAACAAGCTTGACAGCACATTCATCGCCACTGACTTCTTTGATGCGTCGATAAACAGAATCGCCGCATGGGTAATAGGCTTGAGAAATGTGAGAAAGTCAATACTGTACGCTCTGTTACAGCCTGTTGAAATGATGAAGAAAATCGAGGCTGACGGAGATGTTTCGGGACGTCTTGCCGTTACGCAGGAGTTCAAGGCGGCGCCGTTTGCATTGGTTTGGGATTATTACTGCCAAAAGACAAACAAGGGCACAGGGCTTGAATGGCTTGATGAGGTAAGAAAATACGAAAAGGACGTTTTGTTGAAAAGATAAAAAATTCAGGGAGCAGTTACTAAAACTGCTCCCATTTTTATTGCTGTAATATCATTTTTTCCAGCTCCCTTGCCGCAATGCTCAGCGGCTGTTCCGTTCTCTTGATAAGACATATACTGCGCATCGGTATTTTTTCGGCAAGGTCGATTATTTTTACATTGTCCGATCCATGTATAAATTCTCTCGGTACAAAGCCGATTCCGAGGTCAGCCTCCGCAATCGGCAGAATCTGGTCAGCGGTAAACGCCTCAATGTCGGGCTGATATACTTCTCCGCAGTTTTTGAAAAACTCCAAATAAAACTCATATGATTTAGTATCGCTGCCCAATGAAATAAGCGGATAATTTTTAAGCTCCGAAACCGATACTTTTCTGTCGGTAAGCTCTTTGAACCGAGGCGAGCAGATTGCAACCTCTCGGATTGATTTTACATTCGTTTCCGTAAGCGTCGGCGAGTATACCGTCGGCGTTGTCACAACGGCAAAATCCGCCGTCCCCTCTTTTAATTCAGCAATTGCCTGCGGTGTTGAGTGATTGCTTATTCTGATGTGTATTCCGGGGTAAATTTCACGGTATTTTTTTAGAACGGGCAGCAGAAAACAGCGCAGTGCTACTTCGCTTGCCGCCACAAAAACAGTACCGCTTTCCATATTTGAGCTTTGAGTAAGCTCATTTTCGGCGGCTTCGATATGTTCAAAGGCGATTCGTATATGCTCATACAATTTCTCACCCTCGCACGTCAGTTTCATACCTCTGTTTGTCCGCAGAAACAGCGGACAGCCGAGCTGACCCTCCAGATTTTTTATCGTTCTCGTTAAATTCGGCTGATTGTTAAGCAGCAGCTTTGCCGCCCGTGAAACACTTCCGCATTTTGCAACATAATAGAATGTTTTGTAATAGTCATAATTTATATTCATATTTTTCTCCTGTCGTATATCCGTTTGATATATGAGCCATATATATAATACATTTTACATATATCCATAAATGTATTATAATATATTTTGTACGGAAAGTCAAGAGGTGTGCAATTAAAGAAAGAAGGAGTTTCTATGGATTTCACATTTGAAGTATTTACAGGTATTATATTGGATATGGCAATGCTTGCGCTGGTTTTTAATCTTGTACGCAAAAGAGCGCACGGCAGTACAGCGGAGAGATTTACCGCAATTTGCATGGGCTTGGGCTTTATGATATGGTGCATGTCAAAGGCAATAAGCGGAAACTATGGCATTTTTGCAATAGCGGCGCTCGGATTTATGCTGTCATACACAGCGTTTGTATTTACTTTTTCACGGGAATGATTTGATATGGTACATAAGAAAACAGACATGCAAATGTCCGACGCTTTTCGGACTGCTTTATTTGTTATTTTATCGGGCGGCTTTCAGGACGCATACACATATTGCTGTCGAGGCGAGGTTTTCGCAAATGCTCAGACGGGAAATATAGTTTTAATGAGTTCTGCGTTTTTTATAGGTGACTGGCGCACCGTTTTTAAATATATTATTCCCGTTATTTCGTTTCTGATAGGCACAGCGGCGGCAGAGCTTATTCATGTACGGTTTAAGCCGTGCGAAAAAATTCATTGGCGGCAGATTATTCTGATTATTGAAATAATATTGCTTTTTACGGTAGGCTTTATTCCCGAGCGGATTAATGCGCTTGCAAATGCACTTGTATCGTTTGTATGTGCCATGCAGGTACAGACGTTCCACAAGGTACGGGGGCACGCATACGCAAGTACGATGTGCATAGGTAATATGCGGAGCGGCGTTGAGGCGCTCTGCGCATATTTTCATGTACATGACAAAGCCATTCTCAAAAAGGCACTGACTTATTTCGGCGTTATTGCGGTATTTGCCGCCGGTGCGGGAATAGGAACGTTTATTACAGATAAAATCGGTGATAAATCAATATGGATTTGCTGTATTCTGCTTTTTATAAGCTTTGGAATGATGTTTATATCCGAAGAAGAAAAATAGGGGCTGTTACATTCAGCGCAGAGCGTTCAAAGACAATTGTTTTCGGATTAAAAAAAATCAAGTCTTTGAACTACACACGAAATTAACCCTTGACGTACCAACGTACGCCGTCGGGCAAGGTAAAAAGCATTTTACTTAATTTCGTGTGTTCTGCATCTGAAGCCATTCAGCCCCGAGGGGCTGCCGCATTCGGTGCAGCAGCCCCCTTGTTTTTATATAAAATACAATAATTCCGTATATGTCGGGAACGGCCAGTATTCCTTTGCTACAATCGTTTCAAGCGTATCGGCAACCTCTCTTGCCTCCGCCATTGCTGGAAGCACGCAATCCTTATAATATGCCGCAATTTCAATGGCACTTCCCTCCTCGGGAATGTTTGCCGCAACGGTTTCGAGAGCATCCGTTTTTGCAATCATTTTCTCTGTCAGTTCCGACAGCTTGACGGCTTTCGTTTTTTCATGCGGAACGCTGATTCCTATTGATTCCTTTTTTACAATATCATCGGCAACAAAGCTTGTGTACGCAAGACATGCTGGCAAAATCTCACGTTTAAGCATTTCAAGCGCCGTAAGCATTTCTATATGTACTGCCTTTGAGTAATCCTCAATCATGATTTCCGTTCTTGTTTCGGTTTCCACCTTTGTGAGAACATTGTGTTTTTCAAAAAGCTTAACGGATTTTTCCGATGAGAAATACGGAAGTGCGTCAACCGTTGTTTTCAAATTCGGCAGACCTCTCTTTGCCGCTTCTTCAACCCATTCGTCACTGTAGCCGTTGCCGTCAAATATAATCCTGCGGTGCTTTGCAAATGTATCTATAACAAGCTCCATAGCCTTTTCGTTCATATCTGCCTCATCATCAACCTTTTCAAGCACATCGGCGAATTGAGAAAGTGTTTCGGCAACGATTGTATTGATAATTATATTTATGCCCGCCGCCGACTGCGATGAACCCGGCATTCTGAACTCAAATCTGTTACCCGTAAATGCAAACGGCGACGTTCTGTTTCTGTCGGTTGCATCCTTTTTGATTACGGGAAGAATATCAACGCCCGTTTCAAGATATTTTGAACGCTTTGCATTTGAATGTTCTCCGTCAACGAGATTGTTTACTATCGTTTCAAGCTGCTCTCCCAGATAAATCGAAACAATCGCCGGCGGCGCCTCGTTTGCGCCCAGACGGTGGTCGTTTCCGGCAGTCGCAACGGCAACTCTTAAAATTTCCGCATACTCATCAACCGCCTTTATAACCGCCGCAAGGAAAACCAAAAACTGCGTATTTGACGCAGGGTCTTTACCGGGCTTGAGCAGATTTTCTCCGTCCGATGTTCCTATTGACCAGTTGTTGTGCTTGCCCGAACCGTTAATTCCCTCATACGGCTTTTCATGGAGCAGGCATACAAGCCCGTGGCGGCTTGCTACCTTTTTAAGTACCTCCATTGTGAGCTGATTATGGTCGGTTGCAATATTTGTTGTCGAGAATATCGGCGCAACCTCATGCTGTGCGGGTGCAACCTCGTTATGCTTTGTTTTGCTGTATACGCCCAGTTTCCATAATTCCTCGTCAACCTCTTTCATGAACGATGAAACACGCTCTTTAATCTGACCGAAATAATGGTCGTCAAGCTCCTGACCCTTTGCAGGCATTGCGCCGAAAAGCGTTCTGCCCGTAAGAACAAGGTCTTTGCGCTTTTTCCAAAGTTCTTTATCAACAAGGAAATACTCCTGCTCGGGTCCCAGATACGAAATCACTCTTGACGGATTTTTCCCGAAACAGTACAAGACACGCTTTGCCTCTTTTGAAATTGCGTCAATAGAACGCAGCAGCGGCGTTTTTTTATCAAGCACCTCACCCGTATATGACATGAATGACGTGGGTATGCAAAGTGAATTATCCTTTATAAATGCGTACGATGTGGGGTCCCATGCGGTATATCCTCTCGCCTCAAACGTCGAGCGCAGTCCGCCGGACGGAAACGATGATGCGTCAGGCTCGCCCATAATAAGATTCTTACCCGTAAATTCATTAATAACAGTACCGTCGGAGTCAGGCTGTATGAAAGCGTCATGCTTTTCCGCCGTTATGCCCGTCATAGGCTGAAACCAATGCGTGTAGTGTGTGCAGCCGTTTTCAATCGCCCAGTCTTTCATGGCATTGGCAACAACATCGGCAACCTTCTGGTCAAGAGGCGTTCCCTCGTTTATCGTCATGAGGAGCGATTCATACGTCCCTTTCGGCAGACGTGCTTTCATTGTCGGCAGATTAAAAACCTTGCTGCCGAAAATCTCCGATACATTCATTTATTAGTCCCCCTATAATTTGTTTTATATAATTATAATAAAGATTATATCATGAATATGTTAAAAAAGTCAATATGTATTTGATTATTTTTACGAACGTTCGGTCTGTGCATTAGTTTTTTATGTTGCTTAAATTGATAAAAAACAAGCCTAAATTTGTGAAAAGTAACAGTTTTAAAAAAAATGACGGAAAAATAACAAAATATAGTGGACTTTTTTGAAATTTATGATATAATAAAAGTTGTGGTAAATTTAAAATACGGTGGAATACTGTAATTAAATTTCAAAAATCAAATATTAGGAGGAATTATTAATGGCAAAGAAGTATGTTTACCTTTTCTCAGAAGGAAATGCAAACATGAGAGAGCTTCTCGGCGGTAAGGGTGCAAACCTTGCAGAGATGACAAATCTTGGCTTGCCCGTTCCACAGGGTTTCACAATTTCAACAGAGGCTTGTACACAGTATTACGAGGACGGAAAAAAGATTAACGACGATATTCAGGCAGAAATCCTTGAATATATCACAAAGATGGAAGAAATCACAGGTAAGAAATTCGGTGATAAAGAAAATCCGCTGCTCGTATCGGTTCGTTCGGGTGCAAGAGCTTCAATGCCCGGTATGATGGATACAATCCTGAACCTTGGTCTTAACGAAGACGTTGTTGAGGTTATGTCAAAAAAATCAGGCAATCCGAGATGGGCTTGGGACTGCTACAGAAGATTTATCCAGATGTACTCCGACGTTGTTATGGAGGTTGGTAAGAAGTACTTTGAGGTTCTTATCGACAAAATGAAAGAAGCTAAGGGCGTTACACAGGACGTTGAGCTTACAGCAGAAGATTTGAAAGAATTGGCTGAACAGTTCAAGGCTGAATATAAGGACAAGGTCGGCGCAGACTTCCCGACAGATCCTAAGGATCAGTTGTTCGGCGCTATCAAGGCAGTATTCCGTTCATGGGACAACCCCCGCGCAAACGTATACAGACGTGATAACGATATCCCTTATTCATGGGGTACAGCAGTAAACGTACAGATGATGGCATTCGGTAACATGGGTGACACATCGGGTACAGGTGTTGCATTTACACGTGACCCTGCTACAGGCGAAAAGCACCTTATGGGTGAGTTCCTTATGAACGCTCAGGGTGAGGACGTTGTTGCCGGCGTTCGTACACCGCAGAAGATTGATCAGCTTAAGGAAGTTATGCCGGAAGTTTATGACCAGTTTGTAGGTATCTGCAAAACTCTTGAAGACCATTACAGAGATATGCAGGATATGGAGTTCACAATCGAGGATAAGAAACTTTATATGCTTCAGACAAGAAACGGTAAGAGAACAGCTCAGGCTGCTTTACAGATTGCCTGCGACCTTGTTGACGAGGGCATGATTACAGAAAAAGAAGCTGTTTTGATGATTGACCCGAGAAACCTTGACACATTGCTCCACCCGCAGTTTGACCCGAAGGCTTTGAAGGCAGCAGCACCTGTTGCTAAGGCTCTTGCAGCGTCACCGGGCGCAGCTTGCGGTAAAATCGTATTCACAGCCGAGGACGCTAAGGCTTGGAACGAAAGAGGCGAAAAGGTCGTTCTTGTAAGACTTGAAACATCACCCGAAGACATCGAGGGTATGAAAGCTTCACAGGGTATCCTGACAGTAAGAGGCGGTATGACATCACACGCAGCCGTTGTTGCACGTGGTATGGGTACTTGCTGTGTATCGGGCTGCTCGGATATAGCCATGGACGAAGAGAACAAGAAGTTCGTTCTTGCAGGCAAGACATATGTTGAGGGCGATTACATTTCAATCGACGGTTCAACAGGTAATATATATGACGGTATCATTCCTACTGTTGAGGCTTCAATCAGCGGTACATTCGGCAGAATCATGGGATGGGCTGACAAGTACAGAGTATTAAAGGTAAGAACAAACGCCGATACGCCGGAGGACGCAAAGAGAGCAAGAGAGCTTGGCGCAGAGGGTATCGGACTTTGCCGTACAGAGCATATGTTCTTCGGCGGAAACAGAATTGACGCATTCAGAGAGATGATTTGTTCGGATACTGTTGAGGAAAGAGAAGCCGCATTGGCTAAGATTCTTCCGATGCAGCAGAGCGACTTTGAGGAGCTTTATGAAGCGCTTGAGGGTAACCCTGTAACTATCCGTTTCTTAGACCCTCCTCTTCACGAGTTCGTTCCTACGGACGAGGCTGACATCGAGGCACTTGCAGCAACTCAGGGCAAGAGCGTTGAAGATATTAAGACAATCATCGCTTCACTTCATGAGTTCAACCCGATGATGGGTCACAGAGGCTGCCGTTTGTCGGTAACATACCCTGAAATCGCAAAAATGCAGACAAGCGCTGTAATCAGAGCTGCTATAAACGTAAGCAAGAAACACCCTGACTGGAAGATTGTTCCCGAAATCATGATTCCGTTAATCGGCGACGTTAAAGAATTGAAGTTCGTTAAGAAAGTCGTTGTTGAAACAGCAGACGCTGAAATAGCTGCTGCCGGCGCTGACCTGAAGTACGAGGTTGGTACAATGATTGAGATTCCGAGAGCTGCATTGTTGGCTGACGAAATCGCAGGCGAGGCTGAATTCTTCTGCTTCGGTACAAACGACCTTACTCAGATGACATACGGTTTCTCAAGAGACGACGCAGGTAAGTTCTTAGACGCTTACTATGATGAGAAAATCTTCGAGAATGACCCGTTTGCAAAGCTTGACCAGAAGGGCGTAGGTAAGCTTATGGAAATGGCTATCAAGCTTGGTAAGCCGGTAAGACCGACGCTTCACGTTGGTATCTGCGGCGAGCACGGCGGTGACCCGACTTCGGTTGAGTTCTGCCACAAGATTGGTCTTGATTATGTATCATGCTCACCTTTCCGTGTGCCTATCGCAAGACTTGCTGCTGCACAGGCTGCAATCAAGAGCGAGAAATAATTCTATCCGAATATATAACGAAACGGAGCAGTCCGAGCGGCTGTTCCGTTTTTTATGTCAAAATTGTTACAAATAAAACATTTTTATGGAATATATTGTAAATAATTCAGAAAAATATAAAAAAAAGTACACAAAAAATAAAAATACTATTGCAATAATTGTTATTTTCTGATAAAATATATGTAATAATCGCAAGAATTATGTAATTGAACGGAAACAGATGAAAGGAGATTATACATACAAAAATGGACGGAACGATTTTGATTGTTGAAGACGAACAGAATATAAACGATATATTGGTATTTACTTTTTCAAAGGAGGGTTATAAAACCCTGTCGGCATATGACGGAGCAAAGGGACTTGAAATGGCACTGAACGAAAACCCCGACTTGATTTTGCTTGATGTTATGCTCCCCGTAATGGACGGATTTGAGGTATGCAGAAAAATAAGAGAAAAATCGCAGGTACCTATAATTATGCTTACGGCACGTGAGGACGAAGTCGACAAGGTTCTGGGGCTTGAAATGGGTGCGGACGATTATATAACAAAGCCGTATTCTGTACGTGAGCTTACGGCAAGAGTAAAAGCAAATCTGAGACGAAGCGCATATGCGTCGATTCCCGAAACGGAGCTTGAACCGGGCGAAGTTAATATAATCACCTCGGGCGATTTGACAATAAACATTGAACGGTACGAGGTTACGAAAAAAGGCGAGGTTGTCGATATTACATTAAGAGAATTTCAGCTTTTGAAATTCCTTGCAACCCAGCCCGATAAAATATTCACAAGAGAAACACTTCTTGAAAAGGTGTGGGGATATGAGTACTACGGCGATGTAAGAACGGTAGACGTTACGGTCAGACGTTTGAGAGAAAAAATCGAGGACGACCCGAGTATGCCAAAATATATAATTACAAAACGAGGCGTAGGCTATTACTTTAACAAGTAATTCGGGCGGGGCGCTGCATCAGGCAGCCGCCCCGTTTTAGTTATTGAAATTATGAGGAATGAAACAAAATGTTTAAAAGTATACGATGGAAAATAACCCTTTATTTTGCATTGCTTGCAATTCTCATTCAGCTAATCGGAGGCGTTGCGGCAATACTTCCCATATCAATATATTTTCATAAAGGGTTTGAAAATGCGGTAAATACAGTATTTTCGGAGGATTTGATAAACGAACTGACAGCGGCAGCAAACGGAGTAAGCGCAGTCGGTGAATCCGCAAGCGCTACAGTCATTGAGGAAAATCCCGAAGAAAACCTTGAAGCGATAAAGCATATTATGAGCCTTTACACGTCAAATCTGTCATTGGGAATGTCAAGATTTTATGCGGTTTTGGGCAGTGACGGCAAAGTGCTGTATTCATCATCAAATGCTGACGATACCGAAAAAACAGCATCGGTTGCGGCGGCTCTTAACGGAAACATTGCAACCGAAACACGAATATCCGCATCATATATGGATTACGCACTTCCGCTGATGAACGGCTCACACGTTAAATTTATTGTATATGTCAAGGACTCGGGCGACGATGTATCGGCAGTGCTGAACAAAATCTATAATATAATGCTTTGGGCACTGCTTATAGGCGGTGCGGCGGCGTTTATTCTCGGCTTTTTCCTTTCGGGCGCAATTGCCGTACCGTTAAAGTCGCTTACCGAAAACGCAAAAAAGCTTGCCGACGGAGATTTGGACGCACTTGTTCCCGCATACGACAGCAAGGACGAGCTTGGCGAACTGACAAATTCGCTTGTGTATCTTGCTCACAGCCGCCGTGAATCGACAACGGAGGCAATACAGGAAAAAGAAAAGCTCCAGACCTTACTGCAAAATATGACCGACGGTATTCTCGCATTCGATACTTCGGGTAAGCTTATCCACGTAAATCCCGAAGCGCAAAGACTTCTGCACCGAAAATATCTCGATGACGTGCAGTTTGACAGATTTTTCAAGGAACTTAACGCACAGATTTCCCTCGGTGATTTGCTCTATATGAAGTCTGAAACGGCGGTGGAGCGTGAAATAAAGCTTGACGACCAATATCTGCAATTAAACTTTGCTGTATTCACCTCCGAAAACAAAACGGGCGGAATAATCGTTATTATACGTGACATCACAAGACAGGAGCGTTTGGAAATTTCACGGCGTGACTTTGTTGCGGACGTATCGCATGAACTGCGCACACCGCTCACGATAATAAAATCATATGCCGACATTCTTGCCGATACTCCAGACGCAGACCCCGAACTGCGCACACGTTTCCTTACAACAATTTCGTCGGAAACCGACCGTATGACAAGAATTATAAGCGACCTGCTCACATTGTCAAAGCTTGACGAAAATCAGGCATACGACAAGCAGGCTGAGGAAATAGACATCAGAGCAATGGTTGAGGCAATTGTCGAGCGTTTTGCGCTGTCGGCAAAAAAGCGTGAGCAGACGCTTGTTTATCACCCAATAAACGAGGTACCGAAAATTTTCGGCGACCGTGACGGACTGGAAAGAGCGATTGTCAATATCGTTTCAAATGCGCTGAAATATACTCCCACAGGCGGACATATAGAAATATATACTTCAAAGGTTTACAACGATATATGTATAAAGGTATCGGATAACGGTATCGGAATCCCGAAAGAAAAACTGCCGAATATATTTGACAGATTTTTCAGAGTGGAAAAAGCCCGTTCAAGAGATAAGGGCGGTACGGGACTGGGACTTGCCATTGCCAAGCAGACGATTGAAAGCGGTTTTAAGGGCAAGATAAAAATAAACAGCGAAGTCAACAAGGGGTCGGATTTCATCATCACGATTCCCGTAGAGGAATAGAGAGGAACGGCAATGAGATATTTTTGGATTAAAATTTCGGCTATGGTTCTTGCCGCCGCAGTGCTGTTTATTACAAGCTTTAAGCTCGTGCATGATACGTCCGATAATATCTCGGACAGCCAAACCGCATATAATTTATCGTCATGGCTTGCCAAAAACGATATTATAATCGACAGGGATATAATTGACACCGATGATAAATACGTATATTCGGCGGAGCTGACTAATGCCGTTACAGACCACAGCGCTTCTGCTGCGGCAATTCTCGGCAGTGAGGCGGCAGGCTCAGGCGCAAACACATATAAAGGCGAACGGGGAACGGTTGTATTTTCCGACGATTCATTTTCGTTTACCCCGAATGACGGCGCATTTTCCCAGACATCGGCAAAGGCTGATAAATACAACATGGGAAGGCGTTCGGAAGAGATTGTATCAGATATGGGCTTTGACCTCGGCGGCTGTGTTATAAGTGCTGACGAAAAAAACGGAGAGCTGACTGCGCAGGTCTACAAAACAATTGATTCAAAGCCTGTTTTCAATGACCGTTTGAACATTGTAATTTCAAATAAAAAGCTCCGTTCGGTCAGCGGAGTATGGTATATAGAAAACGGCGTACCTACCGAAAAACGCCGTGCAAAATCCGCCGCCGACGCACTCTGCGAGCTTTTGCAAAAATCGGGCGGTTCGGGCAAAATCACAGTCAAGACTATGACGCTCGGATATAAAATGAACGCCGAAAACGGTTCGGCTGTTACCGAGCCTTTCTGGCGGTTTGAGCTTGAAGAAGGAGACGACATATTCATTCCCGCATAAAAAGCGCCTTAAGCTCATACAATAATACAGGGTGTTTAATGTGATTATAATAAAAAATGCAATATTATTTGTTTTCGGCGGATTAAGCTATATCATAATCGAAATGCTCTGGCGAGGCTATTCGCACTGGAGTATGTTTGTATTGGGCGGTATTTGCTTTTGGGTTATCGGGCTTATAAACGAGTATTCGGAGGAAACAACGCCGCTATTTTTTGAAATGCTGCTCGGCTCGTTTTTTATAACGCTGCTGGAGCTTGTGTGCGGCTATATCGTAAACATACGGCTGAATCTGAACATATGGGACTACTCCGATATGCCGCTTAACATTATGGGTCAGGTGTGTCTGAAATACTCGGTTTTATGGTTTATATTGAGCTTTTTCTGTATTATTATCGACGATAACCTGCGATATTACCTGTTCGGCGAAAACCGCCGTAAATATACTTTTGTTTAAAAGGAAAAAATATCTATGATTAATATAAGCAATGTTTCATTCGGATATGCCGATAAAACGGTATTTAAAAATCTTTCACTGAATATAGCCGACGGTGAATTTATCGCCGTTACGGGTGCGGGCGGCAGCGGAAAATCAACGCTTGCACGGCTTATTAACGGTCTGCTTTTACCTCAAAGCGGAACGGTTGAAGTCAACGGAATGAAAACCTCGGACGAAAACAAGCTTTATAAAATCAGACAGAATGCGTCGCTCGTTTTTCAGAATCCCGACGACCAGCTTATATGCGCCGTAGTTGAGGACGACGCCGCATTCGGAGCGGAAAATCTCGGCATTGAGCCGCACGAAATCCGCAGACGTGTTGATAATGCTCTTGAAACCGTGGGTCTTACGGATAAAGCGAAATCTTCCTCCGCACATCTTTCAGGTGGTGAAAAACAGCGCCTTGCAATTGCGGGCGCTCTTGTTATGCAGCCGAAAATCCTTATTCTTGACGAGGCAACTTCAATGCTCGACCCTATATGCCGTAATCGGATAATGCGGCTTTTACATAAAATCAACAGCAGCGGCGTAACCGTAATTATGATAACGCACCGCATGGAGGAGGCGGCACAGGCAAAGCGCTGTATTGTCCTTTCGGAGGGGCGTATTCGGCTTGACGGCACTCCGCAGGGGGTTTTCCGTCATGATTTAACGCCGTTTCGGCTTGACGCTCCGATAATGAAAAAGCTTGCCGAAAAATTAAACGAGGACGGTATTCCCGCCCCCGACAGTATTCTTGATGTAAATTCCATGACGAATTTTTTAAATGAATATTTTACTTCTTCATGCGGAGCATATCGCCCTTCGCAACAGGACGGTCAGTTTTGAATTTTACAATCATTTCCGCATGATTTGCAACGTCAATGCTTTCTCCGTCCTCATTTACCATATCTCCGATAACCTGTCTGAAATACGGCTGCATGGGGTGCATAATTTCAACCTCGTCGCCCTTGAAAAATCTGTTTCGCTGGGTTATCGTTGCAATCCCCGTTTTCTCATCATAATCAAGCACGATTCCTACAAGATTATATTCACGTATATATGAGCTTGACGTATACACCTGCGTCTGCGAATCGGGCTTATGATAATAAAAACCCGTCGTATACGGTCTGTGGCTTACCTTGCACAGCTCGTCAAGCTCCTCGGGATTGAATTTATAATTTTCGGGGTCAGCAAAATACCTGTCAATTTCACGTCTGTACGCTCCCACAACCGTTGCGACATAGTATGCGGTTTTCACACGTCCCTCTATTTTAAGGCTTGATATTCCGCTTTTCACAAGCTCGGGAATATGCTCAATCATGCACAAATCCTTTGAATTGAAAATAAACGTACCCCTGTCATTTTCAAAAACGTCCATATATTGTCCCGGGCGCTTTTCCTCAACAAGACTGTACTTCCAGCGGCACGGGTGCGAGCAGCTGCCTTGATTTGCGTCACGGCTCGTAAGGTAATTCGACAGCAGACAGCGTCCCGAATACGATATGCACATAGCACCGTGAACAAACGCTTCAAGCTCCAAGTCGGACGGAATATTTTTGCGTATTTCCGCAATCTCCGCAAACGACATTTCCCTTGCAAGAACAACCCTTTTTGCTCCCTGCCTGTGCCAGAACAGCGCCGAGCGGTAATTGACGTTATTTGCCTGTGTGCTTATATGAATCTGCATTTCGGGAGCAAGCTCCTTAACAATGTCAAGCATACCGGGGTCGGCAATAAGAACCGCATCAAAGCCGAGCGGGCTCATTTCCGTGATAAAATCCTCAAATTTTTTTATATCATCATTGTGAGGAATAATATTTGCCGTAAGATAAACTTTTTTCCCTCTTTCGTGCGCAAATTCTATTCCCTCTTTTAATTCCTCAATGCTGAAATTCTCCGCCGCAGTACGCAGGCTGAACGCCTCGCCGCCGACATAAACCGCATCGGCGCCGTATTCAATAGCCGTCTTTAATTTTTCGAGACTTCCGCCCGGAGCAAGCAATTCGGGTTTATTCATATATTATGTCCCTCTTTCCGTATTCAAAGCTTAACCGAAACCGTCACACCGTCGCCGAGTGACAGCAGTGATGTTTTCAGTTTGTCATGCGCCATAAGTGCGTCAATAAATTTCCGCAGACGTTTCACAATCGTAATTTTTCTGCGGATAACATGGTTATCATCCGCCGTCATGCCCTTATACAGAACATTGTCGGCTATAAGCAGCCCTCCGCTGCGCAAAAGCCGCACACATTCGTCAAGCATATAAATATAGTGCGCTTTCGGGCCGTCAAGAAAAATCATGTCAAAGCCGCCGTCATTATCAATCTGCGAAAGATATTCCTTCGCGTCAGCCTCAATAACCTCTATCTTGTCCGACAAGCCTGCACGCTCTATATTTTTCCTTGCCTCCGCCGCCATGTCCGCATTATATTCAATGGTATAAATTTTCCCGTCCTCCGATAGGCTTTCCGACATCAAAATTGCGGAATACCCGATTGCACAGCCGATTTCCAAAATCCGTTTCGGGCGTATAATCTCTGTCATGACAGACAAAAACCGTGCTGTTTCGGGTTCAACAATCGGAACACTGTTTTTTTCCGCATATTCCTCCAGTTCATGCAGGAATACGTTTTCATGCACGGTTTTCGCACGCAGATATTCTGTTATATACGGAGGAACAATAGCGTTTTTATCGTATTCTATCATTCCTATTCTCCTTTTTACTGCGGAATTTTATCGTCTTGATTTTTTATCACATCGGAATCCACGTCTATTGCAAGCTTTGACGCATTTACCAAGCCGATAAATTCATCATAATTGCTTGCAAAAATCTGTTCTCCGTTTTCCGTCAGCGCATAGTAATATTCGTCGGCGGCGCTGTAATCGAGTACCGCCTCAATTGATGAAATGCTCGGATTGCATATCGGGCCTATCGGCAGTCCCGCATATACATAGGTATTATACGGCGAATCAACCTTTGTATCGGCAATCGGAATTACAGGCTTTCTTTCTCCTATCACGTACTGCACGCTTGCGTTTGAATCAAAATACATTCCCGTATTTTTCATGTTGTGATATACTCCCGCAATCTTTTTTCTGTCGCAGTTTTCGTTTGACTCTCTTTCAATAATTGACGCCATTGTAATAACCTCGTCAACCGTCATACCCATTTCCTGCGCACGTGCATAATACTCCTGCTTAAACTGTGCGTCAAAAGTGCTTAGCATAAGGTCAACTATATCATGCGCACTCATTCCGTTTGGGATTTCATATGTTGCAGGATACAGATAACCCTCCATCATACTGTCTCTGGACGGAAGATTTTGCAAAAATTGATAGTCATAATCCGAAACATTGTAAAGCGCCGCATAAAAATCGTCCCATGTCGTCAAGCCCAGCTCGCAGAGCTTGATTGCAATTTCACGGATTTCACACCCCGGCGGAATAATAACCTTTGTGGTATTCCTTGACGGAGTAATCAGCATATCCAAAATCTGATTATAGCTCATGCCGTTTTGAATATACGCCGAGCCTGACTGAAAATGTCCCTCATAGCCTCCTATAAGCGCCTGAAGCCGAAACATAATCGGATATTTTATAATTCCGTCCGCTTTTAGCTCATTTGCAATCTGCGCAGAGCTTTCGTTCTCCGCAATTTCAATGTACTTGCTGTCCTCATCAAGCTTTACGCCGAGACTGTCCGTAAGCGAAACGCCTATCATTCCCAGCAGTGCCGCAAGAACAACTATAATTATAATTAATATTGTAATTCCCTTTTTCGACTTGTTTTCTTCTACTTTTACCGCCATGTTTTTCTCCTTTCATCTCCTCTGATTTAAAGTTAAAAATAGCTATACATCTTAATTTTACAATAAAAATGTAAATTCGTCAACAAAAATTTCACTCTTGTAACCGAATTTTAATATAAGATTTAAAAATAAAAAAGAATTTTCATAAAAAGGTATTGACAAATCGGTAAAAATAGTGTATAATAGCATATGTTGCTACGGCGGTATAGCTCAGTTGGCTAGAGCACACGGTTCATACCCGTGGTGTCACCGGTTCAAATCCAGTTACCGCTACCAACTTCGGAACGGACGTTGTCCGTTCCGATTTTTTTGTTTACAATTATTACCGTTTGAATATAATTCCGAAAATCCGTCTGCAAATCGGACCGACCAAAAATATCTGTAACGGCAGTGCCATAACAAAATTTATCACTACCGTTTGAAGCCATATCACAGGCAATTCAGCGGTAATTCCGTTTTGTTCGATTGTACCCACCATGCTCATTAAAGGAACCATAACGCAAACTGTAAAGGTTTGTATGCAAAGAATAACGAAAATCGCTCTGTCCTGCGGTACCGCTACTCTGAACGCAAGATATTTTGCGGCTCTGCCGGCAATAAAAAAGGCAAGCAAAAATCCGATAAGCCATTCAAGCAAAAATGAATGTGAGGCATAAACAAAGGTTGAATATTTAAGTCCCCCCGTATGCACCGCAGTATTATACACACCCATAATAAATATCATAAGTCCCGATGTTATAAGCGTGAAAAACGCATTTTCAAGTTTTGTTTTTGGCATTTGTAAAACCTCCGAAATTTAATATTAAACACAAAAATGCCGCCCGACCGTCTGACATAGGTTAGGCGACATTTAATGTCAATTATATTATACCAAATTTTCATACAGCCTTCAATAGCCTAAAACAACAAAATTTGCATTGATTAAAGCTCCTGTTCTGCGCATTATGAAAAAACTTTACAGTATTTTCTCCATACCTATCTTTTGAATTTTCAGCCCAAGCTTTTCATAGAATTTCACAGCATTGATATTATCCGCCCATACGTTAAGCGTAACATTATAAAATCCGTTTTCTCTTGCATAATCCACGGCATAATTATACAGCGAGCGCCCGATATTCATGCCTCGGGCATTCTTATCGACGCACAAATCGTCTATATAAAGAGTTTTTATATCCGTTAATGAGTTATTACCGATGTACTGCTGATGTACACAGAAAATATAACCCAGCACATTTCCGTCCTTTTCGGCAACGAACACGGGTCTGCCGTCGTCCGAAAGAATTTGCCCCAGTTCACCGTCCGTATATTTTTTTGAACCTGCTTTAAACAAATCCGGGCGCACATCGCTGTGAACCTTATGAACCTCATAAAGCAGTTTGTCAACAGCATTTATATCCGATTCTTTTGCACGGCGTATATTCATTATAATATCCTCCATTATCTAAAAACGGACTGCCGCATTAAGCGCAGCAGCCCTTTTATAATTTTATGCGTTTTGTTTTGTATAATTCAGCAAGCCTCCAGCATAAAGCATATCCTTTTGTCTTTGCGAAAAGTCTCCGATTACGTTAAAATCAAATCCTTTTGTAACATTCGTACACTTTATTACACTGCCTGCCTTAATCTGTTCTGCGATGTTCTCAATTCTGATTTCGTCCTCTTGGTCGATTCTGTCATAGTCAGCCTCGTTCTCGAACGTCAGCGGAACAATACCCGCATTTATAAGATTAGCCATGTGTATTCTTGCAAAGCTCTTTACGATAACAGCCTTAACGCCCAAATACAGCGGAGCAAGTGCGGCGTGTTCTCTTGACGAGCCCTGTCCGTAATTCGAGCCGCCGATAATCACACTCTTGCCCATTGCAAGCGCTCTGTCGTGGAAACTTTCATCGCATACCGCAAAACAGAACTGTGAAATTTTAGGAATATTTGAACGCAGCGGAAGTATCTTCGCACCTGCGGGCATAATGTGGTCTGTTGTAATATTGTCGCCGACCTTAAGCGAGCATTTTGCATCAATATCCTTTGCCATAGGCTCCGAAACGGGGAACGGCTTAATGTTCGGTCCTCTTAGTACCTCAACGCTGTCCATATCCTCTGCCGCAGCAGGCTCAACTATCATGTTATCGTTAATTGTAAATCTTTCGGGCAGCTTAAATTCGGGCATATCGCCGAGAGTTCTCGGGTCTGTCAGCACACCCGTTATTGCCGACGCCGCCGCCATTTCGGGCGATACAAGATAAATCTGACCGTCCTTTGTGCCGGAGCGTCCCTCAAAGTTTCTGTTAAACGTTCTCAAAGAAATTCCCTTTGAATTAGGCGACTGACCCATTCCGATACACGGACCGCAGGCGCTTTCCAAAATTCTTGCACCGGCGTCAATCATCGTTGCAAGCGCACCGTTTTCGGCAAGCATATTCAAAACCTGCTTTGAGCCGGGCGCTATCGCAAGAGATACGTCGGGGTGAACCGTCTTTCCCTTTAATATATATGCAACCTTAAGCATATCAAGCAATGACGAGTTTGTGCATGAGCCAATACATACTTGGTCTATTTTCATTTCGCCGATTTCCGCACATGATTTTACGTTGTCAGGAGAATGAGGACAAGCCGCAAGCGGAACAAGCTCACTCAGATTAATGTCGACAACCTCATCATATTCTGCGTCCGCATCAGCCGATAGCGGCTGCCATACGTCCTCTCTGCCCTGAGCCTTTAAGAATGTTAATGTAACCTCGTCAGACGGGAATATCGATGTAGTTGCGCCAAGCTCTGCGCCCATGTTCGTGATTGTGGCACGTTCGGGAACGGAAAGAGTTTTTACGCCCTCGCCGCAGTATTCTATAACCTTGCCGACGCCGCCTTTAACCGAAAGACGCTTTAAAACTTCAAGTATAACGTCCTTTGCGGCAACCCACGGCTGTAATTTGCCCGTAAGATTTACCTTTACAACCTTGGGACAGGTAATATAATATGTTCCGCCGCCCATCGCAACGGCAACGTCCATACCGCCCGCACCTATGGCAATCATGCCGATTCCGCCGCCCGTCGGCGTATGTGAATCAGAACCGATTAGCGTTTTGCCGGGGATTCCGAAACGTTCAAGATGTACCTGATGACAGATACCGTTTCCGGGGCGCGAAAAATATATTCCGTGCTTTTTGCAGACACTGCCGATAAATCTGTGGTCGTCCGCATTTTCAAATCCGCTTTGCAGCGTGTTATGGTCAATGTATGCTACCGAGCGTTCCGTTTTTACTCTCGGCACTCCCATAGCCTCAAATTCAAGATAAGCCATTGTTCCCGTAGCGTCCTGCGTAAGCGTCTGGTCAATTCGGATTCCTATTTCCGAACCCTTTACCATTTCGCCCTCAACAAGGTGCGCCGACAGGATTTTTTCAGTTAATGTCATTCCCATTGGTATCAACCCTTTCCGATTAATTCGTAATATACTTATAATTATACTATTGTATCGGGATATTGTCAAGTGTTTTTCGGACATAAATCTCTCATCAATACTCTATCACCCTGTCCTCACCGGCACCGAACCGATAAATATATACACGTCTTTCATTCTGTTTTATCAAAACCGCATCCCACAAATCAGAATTTATACCGCTTGTTCTGTCGGTGTGTATTCGGACATTGTTATACTTGGAATAAGCTTTTGTACTCGGGAGCTGAGAGCCGATAACCGCAAAATTCACACCGCCGACTACCGATTCGTCATCGCAATTATAATACCCCGCAAACCAACAGCAGATATTAATTCCTCTCGCCTTTGCCTGCTGTATAATCGCTAATGTCTGTTCGGTGGAATACCCGTTGTATATATAAGGGTCTTCCCCTGTTTCATATCTTGATTTCGGGATTGCATTTGAGAATATAACCGCCGAATAACCTTTATTCAAATCAAGCGCCGACTCTTTGAGCCACGCAAGCTGTTCAACCCCAAAGCTCCTGTATTTTTCAAATAATCCGTGCTTTTCATCTATCTGCGTAATATATGACGACAGAAAAATAAATCTTATCTTCTTATCGGGGCAGTCAACGTAATAATACGGCTTATTTTTAACTCTTGAAATATTTTCGTATCCGTCAAGATAAGACATTTTCCTATACCACAGCTCATCGGTCATAATATTAAGTGCAAGCTGACCTGTAAAGCGTTCATTTCTGTATCCGTCTTTCTCCCCCGGGATAACAAAAATCTTTTTTGCCGCTATGCTGTTTTTATATTTTTCTATTTCACTGCTTAATATGTGCGTTGAAACATTTTTAGGATTATTTCCGTTTATAATGCCGCCCATATGAACGATAAAATCAAAATTTATGCTTTTATCAACGGCGCTTATATTTTCTCTCGTTATCACGCCAGAATCCGACAAATGCGAATCCGTAAGCATGGCAAAACAAATATCGCCCTCGCTGAAATTATTTTTTATATCTTTTACGGTTTTATTAACTTCTTCAACAAAATATTTTTCCATATGGCAATCTCCTTAATATTTCACTGTTCTGTCCGTACCTGCACCGAATCTTATTAAATCAAGCCTGCGCTCGCTCTTGTTAAGCGATACTGCGTCCCACAAATCCTCGGTCACCGTATCAAGCTCGCGTTCGGGATAATATCCGTTACGGGGCATAGTCCAAAGCTGCGGAACGTATGCGGTTTCACTTGCAACAAATACAAAGTTCACATTTTCCTCATTCATTACAAGGTCGCCGTGGAAGTGACCGATGAACCACGCAGGAATTGAAAAACCGTACTTTTCTCTTGCGTCAACAACCAAATCAAATACGTCCCTGTCACCGAAATCACCGAATTCCAGCGGCACATCATGAGAGAAAAACATAACGCTCCAATCACTGCCGACCAATAAGGCATCGTTTTTGAGCCATTCTTTCTGATTTTTGCCAATACCCTTTCTTGTATTTTCCGCTCCCGATTCAAACGAGCATATAAATACCAAACGAATCCTTTCGTCAGGGAAATCGACATAATAATACGGATTGTCCGAGTGCCGTACAAGATTATCGTTATTATCCAAAAAGCTTGTTTCCTTATGCCAAAATCCGTCCGTTGAAATGCAGTCCTTTTCATTTGCAACATCGCAATATCCGTCATGATTGCCTTGCGCTATATAAAATTTTTTTGATTTAACCGACCTTCTGAATTTACCAAATTGCTCATTCAAGACCATATCCGCATATTCTCTTGAAAGACCTCCGTTGATTACATCGCCCAAGTGAGCCAAAAACCGAAAGTTCACCTGTTCATCGACGCATTTTATATTCTCCAGCGTGTCATCAAGCGAATTATCCAAATGCGTATCGGCAATCACCGCAAAAATAAAATTATTTTTATCATTTTTAAATTTTTCAACAGTATCGCTTATCTCGTCTTTATAATAATCTTTCATTGACCGTACCCCTTCCGAATTTACTTTTTACAGCAAAAGCCCCGTCCCGCAAACAAGACGAAGCTTTTCGTTAATTATCAGCCTTTAACAGAACCTACCGTCAGACCCTTTACAAAATATTTCTGAAAGAACGGGAACACGAACAATGCAGGACCGGCAACAACTATTGCCATAGCCATTCTCACTGTTTCCGTAGGTATATCCTTCATTCCCGACATACTTGCCGCCATCTGATTTTGTTTTATCTGATTTATATTCTCCATTATTGCCTGCAATAAATACTGCAAGCTGTACAATCTGTCGTCCGTTATGTATATAAGTGCGGTATTCCAGTCGTTCCACCCTGTCAAAAACGTAAACAGAGCCACAGTTGCAAGCACAGGCTTTGACAGCGGCATTATCATTCTGAAAAATATTCTGTATTCCGATGCGCCGTCTATCGTAGCCGATTCTATTATTTCCTCGGGTATTCCGCTGAAAAATGTTCTTATCATAAACACATACCACGGATTTATAAGCATAGGCAGTATATACACCCATATAGTATTATTCAAATGTAAAAACTTTGCTATTACTATGTACGTCGGCACAAGCCCTCCTCCGAACAGCATAGTAAAATACAAGTAAAAATTAATCGCTTTTCTTCCTCTGAGCTTTGGTCTTGACAATGTATATGCCACCATTGCCATAAGCAATACTCCCAGTACCATTGTTGCTATTGAATATACCGCGGTTACTCCGTATGCTCTCAATATCTGCTGAGGATTTTTAAACACATATTCATATGCAGAAAAATCTATAGGGTTAGGCCACACCTGATAGCCCTTTGTCGCTAACACACCCGAATCGGATAACGATGCACTCACCAGCAGCCAAAAGGGAAAGATTATCATAGCACACAATATTATAAATATCAAATATAATACCGCTTGTAAAATTACGTTTCTTTTTCGCATTACTCTTCACTCCTTTTAGAACAGCGCTATATCAGGATCTATTTTCTTTGCTCCCCAGTTTGTAAGAAGCACCGTTATCATTCCGACTACAGATTGCAGAAGCCCGACGGCTGTCATAAGTCCGTAGGAATTTCCCGTTGAATTTTCTCTGAAGGTTCGGAAAATATATGTATCTATTACGTTTGTGGTTTCATACAGATTTCCGCTCGCCCCGTCCTGTGTTACGGTGTAGAACAGTCCAAAATCGGCACGGAATATATTTCCTATTTTCAGTATTGTCAATATTGATATTAACGATAAAAGACTTGGCAGAACTATATGCAGAGTTCTCTCGAATTTATTTGCTCCGTCCACCTCGGCTGCTTCAAACAAGCTCGTATCAAGTCCCATAAGAGCCGCATAATACACAACCGAATCTATTCCTACATTTTTCCATACATACGTTATCGTAAGTATTGCCGGCCACGCCCCCGGCTTTGAGTACCAATCAGGACCTTGCAGTCCGAGCAGATTCAAAAACTGATTTAAATATCCGTAGCTTGAATTCAGTATCGCATATACCATATATGCCACTATTACCCATGACATAAAGTACGGCGTTATCAGCAAGGTCTGGAATACCTTTGTCGCACTTCGTCTTTTTACTTCAAAAAGCAATATCGCAACTATCAGGGACGCTATCGTTCCGAATACTATAAATAATATATTATTAACAAGCGTATTTCTGACAAGCTGCACAAACACATTCGATTTAAAGAAAAATTCAAAGTTTGAAAAGCCTACCCACTCGCTGCCCAATATTCCTCTGCTGAATTTATAATTCTTAAAAGCTATTATCATGCCGCCCATCGGCAAATACCTGAATATAAATACCACCAGTATCGGTATCAAAGCAAGTGAATATAACTGCCATTCGCTTTTTGTCAGTTTTTTCCGTTTTTTTCTTGCCGTAAGCATCCCCTCTGTACTCTGCTTCATGCTCGGAAACTCCTTTCTGTATCCGCAAGCGGGTTACTGCGCCCCGCTGCGGCTTATTGATTAGTTTTTGTTCTTTAAAAATTCGTCATACTGCTTTTGTATCTCATCTCTTACCTTATCGATTCCGGCAGTTTTAAGCTTTTGCATATATTCGTCCCAGTATTCTTCTCTCGGTGCTGTACCGAATTCCATTTTTGCTTTATATTCGGAATTTACATTTGTAATATTTGCTATTTCTGTCATGATAGAATCTGTCTTCGGAACAAATCCCATTGCCGGTGATTTTACAGCTGCATCATTCATCGCCTTTGTTTCTTCCCATACGTCTGCGCTCTGACCCTCGGCAACAAACGAATTAAACTGATTTCCGTATCTCCATGCGTCCGCACCGACATTATCATAACCCGAATCCTTTATTTCCGTTACCGTTCCGTCGGCATTTTTCGTATAATCGGTTCCCTCTATTCCCCAGCAGAACAGGTTATACAATTCCTTGTTTGAGTTCATCATGTATATAAATTTAACAGCTTCCTTTACGTGCTTTGAATTCATTCCCACAGCAAGCATTGTCGCAATCGGATTTGTTCTTGACACATACGGTTTTTCAAATTTGGAATACACAACCGGCGCTCCGTATTCCTGCTCGTCCTGAACATCCTGTCCCGGTTTCCATGTTGTCTGAACAAATACGTATTGATTTTCTTCATCGGCTGATGTAAGCGCATTGCCCTTGCTTGCAATATCACTTCTTATGTAGCCCTTTTCAAACCATTCTCTCGTTTTATCCACTCCGTACTTAAATTCTTCCGTATCCTTGATATTTACAACCTCCGAAGAGCTTCCGTCCTTTCTTATGCCAACGCCGCCGATTATTTCCTCATACACATTTTTAAATGCCGGATTGGTACTCGGATTAGTCGTATAAAGGTCGGGTCTTTTTTCATGAGCCTTCGCAAATTCATCTGTAAGCATATCCATATATGCCTTTGCCGTTTCAAAATCCTTTATTTCCACAGCATTTTTCTCAAGTCCCTCGGTATCAATTCCGCATTCCTCCGCAACTGCCTTATTCAGCCTGTATGTAAACGGATTTGAAACCACCTGCATATTCGGAACACCGTAAATTTTACCGTCTACCTTTGCGGCGTCAAGGAAATATTCTTCGACAACATCGCTCATTTTTGCTTTTGTGCCGTCAGCCATTTCAATATCGTCAAGATAGTCTGTTATATCCGCAAGTCCCTCTAATGCCACCGCATTCTGATAATCATTAAGATACCCTGCCCATATTACATCAAACTGCTCGCCCGACGCCATTTTCATCTTTGCCTTTTCACTGAATGAGGCAGTGTCTATAAATTCCACTTCAAGCTTCATTCCCAGCTCAGGCTCAATTATCTCGTTTGCCTTTGCAAGTACTGCGTCAAAATTCGGCTGCTTATCGCCCAGCTGAATCCATTTCAGCGTTTTTGTGCTCTTGCCGCAGCCCGTAAGTCCAACCGCCGACGCCGACAGCATTGACGCCGCCAAAATACTTGTAATGATTCTCTTTTTCATAAATTCCACTCCTTAATATATTTATTTATTACTTTTTCAATATCTGTCTTTTCGTATTTTCCTGCCTTATCAATACCCTTATATTCATCAAATGTACTGTAATTATGCCCTCCCCAACGGCACAGCAGGTCTTTATTTTCATTATAATATATGTTTCCGTCTATGTCAACCTGTTCTTCCGCAGCCGCTGATATAATCGAATAAATATCGGCTCCGTACGGCGCATTGTAAAATATATTATTTTTTATTTCAAGACTGCCGTTTTCCGACGGCTCGTTAATTCTCCACAGGAACACATGGTGTCCCATAGGCTGCGGCCATATTTCGGAAAATCTCGGCATTTCCTCGCCGAGCTTTGAAAAGCCCTCGCCTGCATCAACGCATATGTTATCGCAAAATCTCGATGACTGCGGCATTTTGTCGCGCTGTTCGTAAGCAGCCATACCGCATTTTATAAACAGGTTATGATGAAAATTCATATTCTTTGCCGGAATACACTTTTCCAAGCCCTGATGCGTAACGGCCGAATCGTATATGTCATTGAATACACAGCCTGTCACTTCGATATTTTCGGCAACGTCCCAGAACTCAACGCAGTTTCCGTATCGGATTTTATTCTTTTCGTCCCAGACGCCGCCTCCTATACGCTCAAAAATGCAATTTTTCACCAATAGGTTTTTACTCTTGTATTCGCCCGCAATAACATGAACTCCTATATTCATGAATTTCAAATCTTCAAAAATCATATCGTTTCCGTTATTTGCCGTTATACGCTCCCCGAAAAATGCGGCCTCCACGCTGTTATATGCAGCAGCCGGATTTTCATGCGAAAACATATATATTTTATGTCCCTCGGGAATACATTTACCATTTACCCTATACCCGAAGCACTCGTCAAAGAAATCGCCTTGCTCGCACAGCTCATTTTTACTCCATTTCAGAGCGCCGCAACTTTCTCCGCCGTTAAATATAAAGTTGCATATCTCGTCATCTGCATTACAAGCCCAGATATTATCCTCTGTCTTTTCCCACAAATCGGGGTTTGATAAATCCTGCGAACCGCAGAATACAGGTTTTTCACCCTCTCCGTAAGCCGCATACGTTATAGGCTTTCCCTCAGTACCGCTGACGTTGTGCATTATATCCCTGATTACCGTTCCTCTTTTATATCTTACCGTATCTCCCGGCTTCAGCTTTAAATCAGCATCACTCAAAAGAGCCTGTTCCTCGCTGAGGCCGCTGTTATTATTATTTCCTAAGCTTGCGTCAATATAATATGTTGCCATTAATGTTACTCCTTTGTTATAAGTTAATTATAAGCGTTAAGTTCCTTTAAATCCGACCAGACATAAACTTTAACAAGGGCGCTGTTTTCCAGATTGCTGTCTGCGGTATAATTGTTTTCTCCCGAAACTATTGACGCAGTATCCGCAAACATACCTTTCATGCGCATATTATCATCGTAAGTTACCGTTATAATTTTCGCCGAAAGCGTTCTTGATGTATTGTTTGTAATTACTGCGGAAATTTTTCCGTTCTGCAATTGTATATCTTTCGTCTCAACATTTTTTCTGTTTACGGGTTTTATTGTAAATTCATACGGATTCATTTCGGTGCCGAACACATTTTTCACGCCCTCGGCTCTCAGCAGATATTCCGCATCATCAAGCTTTCCGACATTCATCGTATAAATGCCGTCGTTATATACGCCCTCAAATTCTTTTTCCTGTCCGTCGGAAACTTTTTTAAGAGTTATATTGTCCAATGCGGTTTTATCAATATTCTGACTGAAGGTTACCGCAATGCTTGACGCATCCGTTCCGTATGCGGGCGTACCGTTTTTATTTATCAGACTTATTCCGATAACCTCGGGCATATTATCATGCTCCAAGTGCATTTCATGCAAACGCTTTCCCTGCGGATTTTCACCCTCCTGAACGTTTATTATGATTTTTACATATCTCATATTCTTCAGCAGTTCGCCGTTATATTTAAACCACAGATAATACCATGCACCGCTCTCTATTCTCTCCGTCACAGTCATTTTATCTTCGGTAATACGGGTATAGCTTCCCTCGGAATTATCGGCAGATACCCAAACCTGAATCTCGTCCTCCTGACGTGCGGTTAAGTAGTGAAATTTCATGTTAAGCCCCGATATTTCTTCATCACTCTTAAATATAACATACTGATTTCTTGCATTCGGCATGATACCCGTATCATAATTTTTATCAATAATCAAATCATCGGAGTGTTCAAAAACATCGTCTAATGTTGAAGCATTGAGGAACATAAAGGCGTCCTCTCCGTTATCCATACCCACTTCAACACTTATCGGGTCTGTAACTATTGTGCTGCTGCCGTCCGTTACCGCTGCCGTAATGTTTGATTTGCCCTGTAAAACCGCATTAAGCTTATTTGCGCTCACCGAAACAGCAGTCCCGTCAGCGGAATATTCAACCGTATAGCCTTCTGCCGAAACGCCCGTTTTTGTAAACACGCGCACCGAAGCCTCCATTGTACTTCCCGTTCTCATATAATATGCCGGTAAAACCAGTTCAGCTTTTACAATTTCATCTTTTGTAACCGTTATTTGAACACGGTTTGTTTCAACAGACGCTCCGCCTACCGCAATATCAGCCCAGACATTTGCCGTTCCCTCCGAAACAGCCGTAATTTTGCCGTCAGAGTCTGCTTTCACAACCGAATCGTTATCGGAATGATATGTCTTTTTCATAGAAAGGGAATCCGCATATGCGCCGTCCTCCAGTCTGCAATTTACAATCGGATAAATACTTTCTCCGACCGCAATACTGTTACGGTTAAACGCAAGACTTGCGTCCTTTGCCGCCGGAAGAGGGCTGTTTCCCACACCGACCGCAATAACCGCTTTATACGTCTGTCCGTAGTATTCTGCCGTTACGTTTATAAATGTACTGCCGTTGCTCACGCCTTTTACCGTAGTTCCCTCTGTTTGAGCAACCGTATAATCTGCCGATTCCGCCGTAACCGTTTCAGGCTCACACACCGTTCCGTCCGAAAGCCGCAACTCAACCTTGAATTGACTGCTTTCACCGTTTTTAAGCGTCATTGAATTTGGAGTTACAGTCATGTTTTCAACGCCGCAAAGAGTGATGCTTCTGTCAATCGAAACTTCAATGCCGTTTATTTCAAATGATACGCTTATTACACATTCCCCTGCTTTGTTCAGTACAAAATTATCATCTTCTATTGATATTATGTCACTGTCAAGGCTGATTTTCAGATTATCTGCCGTTACCGTATTGCCGAGACTGTCCTTAAATTCGGTAATATATCCGCTTTTTGTATAGCTCTCTCCGAAATGTATTACATTGGGCATACCGTATACCGCTTTAATTCCTATTGTCTTTTCAAAATTATAATTTTGTTTTGAAAGCGTTTCAAAGCCGTCTGCCGAAAATGTGTATATATCAAACCCCAGCGGGTCAAATTCATACAATACAGTATCTTCAGCGGTTTTTACGCCGTCTGCCGTTATGCCTGTGCCGTCCGATGCGGTTACCGTAAGTTCGGGAATTACGGTAACAGGCTGATTAAATTGAATTTTCAGCTTATCTGCACCGTATACATTCTCACCGTTCATTTCCTTATCGCCGTTTAACAAAGTTACGCCGCTCGGTTCAAGCTCAAAATTTGATATAAGCTTAACATTGTCGATTCTTATGTATTTCGGCTTTGTCTGAGTTATCTCAATTTTAAAATACTCTGCATTTTCGACGTCTATTGCTCCCGTATGCTTATTGAGAGTCCAGCTTTTGCTCAGGCTTTCCGTTTCGGTTTCAAATTGCAGTTCGGTGTAATTTTTCTTATCAGCGCCGGCATAAAATTTCACACCTGAATCGCTCAGCATATTTAGTGTTGCAACCTCAAAGCTTGCCGCATCTTTAAGCCTGTATACAAGCTCATAAGTAAGCTCCTCCGAATACGCATAGTCACCGCTGTAGCTGCCCAGTTTTTTTGTTTCCGTACTTACTCCCTCCGACGCCGATTCAGTCTTTGACAAATCCGAAAGTCCGTCGTCAATGCTGTCGGCATCGGCAAGAACGCCTGCCGCAAAAGTTCCGAAGCATATTGATATGCTTAGAATTAATGAAATTAGCTTTTTCATTTTATGCCTCCTATTCCGTCACCTTTAAATCACTGATTATTGCC
This sequence comes from uncultured Clostridia bacterium, assembly GCA_934454215.1. Lineage (GTDB taxonomy): Bacteria > Bacillota > Clostridia > UBA1381 > UBA1381 > Ornithomonoglobus_A. Next base: position 22,067 of record CAKSGG010000006.1, on the reverse strand, counting down.
TCTGTTGACAGGGGATACTGTGAGAACATCGGTATTCCGACAGTGTAACTGTCAAAATTCATCTGCTTGCTGTATGCCTCTTTATATCCGTCCCCGAAATCAATATAGGATTTAATGCTTGAACCTTTCTTTTCAATCTTCAGCTTTAACGGATACTTGCCTGCGTCATGCTGTGCATAGCCGCATTCTCCGCCGTTTTCGTCACGCCATACGCTTATAACCGCACCGCCCCGAAGTGTTCTGATTGTATAATTACGCGATTCCGGCGAAGCGCTTTCTCTTATCGTTAAGCCTACAGCCGCATTACTTGATGTTTCAAGCAGCGATTTTACACTCATTTCAATCGTTACATCATTTCCGTTTACTTCTTTATACAAGTAATAGCCGTCGTCTGCCGTGCCGTAGAAGTCATCACCCGTCGACCTCAGAAGAACCGTACCGTCACTGCGGAAATCAGCATATCCGTGCGATGTTCCGAAGTTTGTTTCTTTCCAACCATCACCGAGCTTACCCGAATATGTATCGAATACCGAAACAAGCAAATCCGCACTCTTTTTAAATCCGTCCTTTTCAAGCGACAGAGTGACTGTTGTTCTTCCCTCGCTTATTCCTGTCATAACTCCGTTTTCGTCAACGCTTATAATTTTATCGTCACCCGATGTATAGGAAATCTTTACGTCCTTATGCTCTACCTTTACTCCCGTTGTCAAAACTGCGTCAAAGTCAAGCTGTACCTTTTCGCCGGTCAATATACCGTCGTTCTTTTCCGCTTTAATCGTAATATTATCCAATACGCCGTTAAGAATCGTCAGCACCGCACTTCCGCTTTGAGTTACTCCGTTGTATTTTCCCGTTACGGTTATTGTTGCCGTTCCTGCCGAAACAGCCGTAATTTTTCCGCTCTCGTCAATTTTGGCAACCGATTGGTCGGAGCTTGAATAACTTTTTTCATTCAAAACCATTGAATAACCCATTTCGGATTTTCCCACACCGATTACATCGGTAGTATCGCCTTTGTCAACGATGTTTGACGCCAGCTTAACATCAACACCTACGAAACGGTCATTTACAAGCACAAACAGATTTGAGCTGATTGTTTTTCCGTTCTTTGATGCGGAAACGGTAATTTCGGCAATTCCCGTTCCAACACCCGTAATCAATCCGTTTTCCGAAACTCTTGCTATGTTTTCGTCCGAGCTGCTATATGTGATTTCCGCATTGTCAAGATTTGCGAAAAATCCGTCAACGGTTCTTGCCTCGGGCTTTATCTGTGAGCTGCCGCCCGTATTCACACGTACATTTGCACTTAAACCGTCAGTCGATGTTTCAAGATAAAGCTTTTTAAGCTCTCCCTCTTTATCGGCAAATTTGAAGTCCTCACGTACTCCGATGTCACGCTCGTCAATATCGTCTATACCTATGCTGTATGCGGGGGAATCATATCTTAATCTGTAATCCCTGTTTTCATAGTCAACAAAGCACGGATTTTCACCCGAAATTGAATTATTGTCCATATATCCGTAATCGGTATTTATTCTTTTCCATTCGTCAAGGTTTTTCGCCTTGTCGTTATTGTATATAAGATACTTTCCGCTGTCGTTATAATAGAAGTTGTAATCGCACTTCTTAAATCTGTCGTCATACCATTTCCACTGACCGTGAAGATTATCACTTGAATTCATAGTCAGATTGTTTACGTAGGTTATATTATTATGCGGGTCACTGTTTTTCGTTTCCGTTGAATACGCACCCTTTGCCGCATTGGGATTGTTCAGAAAAAAGTTGTTTGTAATTGTATGTCCCACCGATTTTGTAATCAGTACGGCAAGCATTGTACCGTCTCCGTACTGCTGGTTGTTGTCGGCAAGATTTTTATTATAAATCGTGTACCCCGATGAATCGTCGCCGTAATACGGATAACCTACAGAGTGTCCTCCCACATTTGGGAAATCCACGTCATGCACATGGTTGTTTTCAACAAGATTGTACATTCCGGCACCCCATGTATAAATCGCTCCGCCGTCCTGCGTATCGGTTTCAACGTCCGTCACATCATTATATGCAATATGATTGCGTGTACAGTTTCTGAACTCAAACATATTAAGCTCGTCAACCTTTGTTCCCCTGATTGTGCTTCCCACAAGCGACTGTGCCTCATAACCCGTACTGAACTGTATTCCGATTCTCGGCGAAGCTTCAACATGGTTATACATAATCTCGCCATAGTCCGTATTTTTTATAAAAATACCGCTTGCTTCACGCTTTATAAGACCTACATTTTTGATATAGTTGTTGTTTATCTTGTTTCCGGTATAAACTATTTCTCCATATAAATCGTCAGCCTCGCATTTTACCGCCGCCGAGCCTAAATCGTGCATATAGTTACCGCTTATATCGCAGTTTTTACAGTTGTTCATCCAAACAGCGTCGCACCCCGTAAGAAGTATTTCGCAATTTCTTATAGCGCAGTTATCCGCATATTTGAATGTAATCGCCTCGTCCATTGCCGCACGCAGTTCTGTGTTTGTATTGCTCTTTCCTATTTTCAGTTCTTCAAAAGCAATATTTTTTATATTGTTTTCCTTTGTTCCCTCAAGAATAATAGGTGAATTTGCGGTCGCATACGTTATTGTCTGCGCATTTATATCGTCATTGAACGGCTTATAATATATCATTTTTGAGCTTTCGTTATAGTAAAATTCACCCTTTTGGTCTAAAAGCTCCAGACTTCCCTGAATGAAAAATCTTGAACCCTTACCCATAACTCTTATAGGCGCTGTAGTCAGAGTAAGACTTTTACGTCTGTAATCAATCTGCGCATTATATACTTCCATCCACCAGTTAAATTCGCCGTTTTCTCCGCCGCCGAACATTGCCGCCTGCAATCCCTGTCTGTCGTCTATATACGGCAAATCGCCGCTGTTAAAATAAAATCTGTTCGGACTGCTTTTGTCATATCCCGCCGACCTCAAATAATAATCGCGGTACGGCTTATCACCCAAATTCGGATATCTTGCCTTATATGCAAAAAGGTCGTTTTCATAAAGCACATTTACAGGTCTTGAAGCATTAATGCGTGCCATATAAATACCGTCCTTATACGGTTTCCAGCCCTCTACTTTTTCCGCCGCAGCAATTTCCGCCGTTTCACCCGGATAGCTTTTGTATGTTATCGTATATCCGTTTTTGCCCGAATCCTCAGTCGTAAATCTTACTGCGTCCTTATGTACGTATAATCCCTCTCTTAAATATACCGTTATATTTGTATTCATTCCTTTTTTTGTGTACTCACGCAGCGCCAAAACCGCAGCATTAAGTCCGCCGTACGGATTTTCTTTCGTACCGTCGCCCTTTTTCGATGTATCGGGCAACACATAAAATTTATCTCTAAGCGCAGCAGTCACCTCGTCTATAATCTCCTGCGCCATATCTTTCATTCCCAAAATAATTGTATCTTCATCGGAATAAACCGTTTTTACTCCCAAAACATCTGCCAAAGCAGATGCGTCGGTCATGGTTCTTCCGTCCGTTATTTTACTGTTCTGTGACGGGTAAATAACGGTCTCATCAATTTTCACGCTTGATGTTTCGGCATCCCAAACAGCCTTTTTCCCAAAAAAGTCTGCCGCTGCCGCAGACGGTATGTACACGGCATTGTTTTCCGAAAACGCCGGTACGTCAATTTTTTCAGCCTTTCCGCTTGCATATATTACGTTATTTTCTGTTTTTATAACAAGATAGCCGTCAAGCTTTTCCGACAGCTTTGACGGTAAATCCTTTAAAGTTTCGGTTGTCTGCTGTGAGCTTATCTCATTATTTTTTCTTCTTGTTTCGTTCCTGTCGGCAAAAACAGGAATATTCAATAAAAGTATCAAGCTCATAGCAATATAAATTATTTTTTTCATAGACCTGTCATCCTTTCATTAATCTGCCGTCAGGCATTTTATACAGCCGGCAGAATAACCTGCCGACTGTATTGTAATAATTAAAATTCTTCCGCTTCAAATTCTGTCTGTATATTGTTATAAATTGCAAACGGATTCATATTGCCGCCCCATGTGAAAATTCTGAGCTTTGCTCCCGTCGGCACTGCATCTATTGTAAGTGTTGTTTCCGCAGCCGCTTTTTGAGCCGCCGTTACCGCACTTCCGCTTGAAACCTTTACAAGACTGCCGCTTTCATCATAAAGAGCGGCATATACCGTAAGCTTTTGTTCGTCTGTATTTATAACGTTCGCTTTAACTTTTATCGTCATAGCGCTTTCGGGAATAAGCACATCTACAGGCGTTCCGTCCTCATCGGTTACGCTTATTGATTCAACCTGTTCTCTTGTGTCCTTTACCTGCTGTTCAAAGCTGCCGTAATCTGTCGTAACCGAAATTTCGTCTCCCGCTGTCAAGCCTGCGTCAACATATGCCGTATATCCGTCAGCCGAATATGTAACTGTCGGATTTTCTGCGGCAGCTCCGTTTTTGGTTATGTTAAGAGCAACATCTCTCGCCGATGTGTTGAATGTCAGAACAGCCTTATTATCTTCATTCAGTGTTCCGTCAAGCAGTTTTTTCTTATAATTAATCGTTGCGCCTTTATACCGTACATAATCACACAATGCCGCTGCCGTACCGTCGGGCAATTTTCCCAATTTCATAAGCACAACGGCATATTTTGCATCGGCAGGGATTCCCGTAGCTGTCAATGTGGCAACTCTATCGGATACAGCATCTTTTTTTATATCTTGTTCTCCCAGTACAGTCCAAATAGGGTCAATTTCAATCGTTTCATTTTCCCCGATTATCGGCTTATCCAAAATACCTCCTGCAACTCCGTACATATTAAGATTCTCTGAGTTCCATGTATACGGGCCTTCACCTGCCTGGTTATAAAATTCCTTTGTATCGTCTGTCAAATACCCTATAACCGTCCTCTTCTCCATTTCATCCATATAATCTCCGTAGAAGAAGTTTTCGACTTTAATGCTTTCAACCTCTCCTTCAAGCTTATATACAAATCCCATATACGCATCATCCGATGTGTATGTCGAATATACATAACCTTCATGCTTCGCAGGCTCAGAACTCAAAGTATATGCCTTAAGCTTTGAACCGTGAAGTCTTGACGACATTAAATCCGCTCTGGGGTCGTATTTGAAATCAAGCTTTCCCGCATCTATTTCATCTGTTATAAAGCTTTCAACGGTTGACGGAGTATATACATTTACGGTTATAGTACCGAATGTTCTGCCAGGCATACTGTCTACCGACGGTGTTATAACTGCCGTTCCTGCCGAAACTGCGGTAATATTTCCTTTGTTATCCACCTTGACAACGTCTTCATTGCTTGATACATATGTTGTATCAACGGGGTTTTTCCATGTTTCATTTCCCTTTTTCGCTATAAGGTCAATCTTGCCTGACGTACCCTCTACGTATACGGTTCTCTCCGTGCTGAAATACACATTATCATAATCTGTGTCAACACTTCCGCCCGATATTGTTCCCGACCAATTATAGCCCTCGGGCGATGTTACTTCAATGTAATCGCCGGCTGAAAATGCGCCGTCAATATATGAAGTATATGTAGCTGCGTCATACGTTACGTTCGTTTCAACGGCATTTCCGTTTTTCTTTACGGTTAATGACGGATTTTCGGTATCACCGTTATACGTCAGCGCAATTTTGTTATCTGCTGTAACCTCGCCTGCCGCAAGGCTCTTCGGCGAATGAATTGTAACGCCTCTGAAACCGATTTTCCGAGGATTATATTTTTCTGCGCTTGCGTCCTCGCCGTCTAATGCACCGTTATTTACCATAACAACAATATATTTCGCATTTTCCGGTATATCGCTTGTTCGGATAAACAAATCTCCCGTTTCCGTCGGACTGTAGTCTGTAATATTTTTTTCGGAAATAGGAACCTTCGTCCATATATCCTCATTCAGTTTCGGATTTGTTTTATCGTCATTTGATGAAGTTGAAACAGCGAACGATACATCATATCGGCGTGAGCTGTAGCCGTCACCGTTAGCGTCTCTCATTTCGCTAAGCGCATTGCCTCTGTCCGTCTGCCAGCTATAATCATCCGTTCTGTAACCTACATATATTCTTTGATTTGCAAAGTCCTGTGCCGTTCCTGTGTTTGCGTCATAGTAAAGCTGAATATCCGCACTTCCCACCGCCATATCGGGCTTATATACAAGTGCCGCCCATGTACCGCCGTACCAGCCGCTGTTATTTATAAGAGCATTACGTGTAATTCCGAAACTTCCTTCATCAACGCTGTATACAAACTCGCTGTTATTTGTTCCGATTGCCCAAATGTTTGAATCCTTTAAGCCGGTATGCAAATCGTCATAGAAACCGAACGAACTGCCGATTTTTCCGTCCGTATATTCTTTTTGAATATCGTTTACAAAATCAGCCTTTGCTTTGTCATGTACCGTAATATCAACCGAACCGCTGTCCGAACTGATAGTTGCTGTCCCCGGCGCTACTGCCATAATTGTACCATCGCTTTCCACCTTTACAATATCGTCTGCGCTTGAACTGTAATTGCTCCCTCCCGAAAGCTTACCGCTCGTACCTACGATATAATTTGTCTTTTGTGCCGTGATTCCATCTGCATTTACTGCCAGCGGCAAAACCGACGCAATCATTGCCGCCGCAGCCAAACCCGCAAAAAATCTTTTCATTTTCTTTCCTCCTTTTTATACTTTAGTTCCCCTCGGGGAATTAAATGCTATTCCGCATATACCACAATACCTGTGATAAATGACTGCCATGAGCTGAACAATACTATCTTTGAACAGCTGTTTCCTGCCGCCTTATATGTCAGTATATCGCTCATAGAACCGTTTCTGACAACCGTCGATGTACCCGTCTTGTCAACTACCGTAACAAGAGAGCCGTTTCTTATCCAGAAACTGTTAATATATTTTCCGCCGTTTTCGTATGAATTTATATCAAGCGTTTCGGGATGTTTTCCGAGTGCTACAGACAAATACCCTTGGTCGTCTGACATTGAATATGCGTAGCCTGCATAAGTATATCCCGAACGTGTTGTATTTCCTGCCGCCTTGTTCTCACTGTAATCATACGCTATCATAATCGTATTGATTTTACCGTTGTCAAGACCAAATCTGATACAATCGCCGACCTGAATATCCTTTATTGAAATATCATCACGGATATTGCTTTCAACATCAACCACTACAGCATCATTCTTAACCTCATAGCTTACCGCCGTTGCCGTGCCGGCTATATAATCGTAAGAATATCCGTCAATCATCATTACAGGCTCGTCATCTTCGTTAAGACCCGTTTTAATATTACTTACAACATAGCCGGTGTCATCATCATATGAAGCCGTTGCACTTCTTGCCGCTTTATATACCACAGCGTCAGCACGTATGCCGTTTTCGCTTTTCGTATATGCGTCCACCGTATAGCTGCTGTCAGTTCTGAATGACGCATTATTATATGCAAACATTGATGAGTTCGTATAATCATCGCTGTTCATCGGAACAGTGTAGATATTATCTCCCGCTATAAATCTGTTTCCGAAGGTTTTTGTATCGCCCTTATACAGCATATTTTCACCCGGATAGTTAATTTGCCAGAAACCTCTGTACGAATCCTCACCCGGCATTGCCGCCGTCACAAGCTCCTTAACCTCTCCCTGTGAATCGGTACGGATAATCACAGCCTTTCCGTACTGGTTATCAAGCAGCGGCAATATATCAGCACCCTTATATCCTTTTCCGTTCACTTTTACATTTTTTGAAATGTAATTCGTGGTAAACTTATTATCGGAATAATAGCTGCGTATAAAATTCTGTTCCTTTTCGGGGTCGTATTTTGCCATTGTCAAAATAACAATTCTTTCCGAAAGCTCTGATTCGTCCTGATTGTCCGCAGTAAGCGCATTGGCGTCAATTCCGTCTCTTACCGCCGCAACGTTTCCGAACAAATCCCAATATACCGTAACCTTTTTGCCGGGCTTAACAAAGCTTAAATCGCCTCTCCAGTCCTTGCTGAATTTATATGTGTTGCTGTCAATGCTGATTTCCTTGTCGCCTATATCTCCGCCGTCATATATACTGTTTATATTACCTGCATATGCCTCATCAACAAGCGTAAATTCAGCATACTCCTTATCGGGGCTTATCAGCGCAGCAAGCACGTCCCATTCCCGCAGCTCGCTTAAGCCGTAGCTGTCGCCGTGCTTGTCTTTAATGGTATATTCGTTAATTTTATTCAAATCAACCGTATATCCGTCCTCCTCGTTCGGATAATACTTGTCATAAATTATGTTCTTAGACTTATTTGCTCCGCCGACTACAATATTTTTGTAATCCTTAATTATAATCGTATCCGCTTCGGTATATCTTCCGTCACCGTCAGCGTCCACGAACGTTACCGTTCCCGATTTCGGAACAAGCTGCGAATCGGTATAGTCATATATGTTTTTCGTATTGTATATAACGTTTACCTTACTTGTTATGTCCAAAGTTTTCTCTTTTGCATTATCGCTGACCCTATACTTGTATTGCAGATTTTTAAAGTCTTTAATCTGCCTTGAATCAAGAGTTATTATATTTGTCTTATTTCTCTGAATCATGTACACAAGCTCGTAATCTTCGTCACCTCTGTCCTTGTAATAACAGTCTGTCTCTCTGCCTATGTAATCGCTGTAATCTGCGTTTGTGATACTGAACTCTGTACCGTTAATTTTTATTCTTCCCTTGCCGCAGCTTGACTCGCCGCTTATTCCCGCTCTTGAATTTGCCGTTACTTTTCCGCTTTTCTTATATATTCTGTGGTAATGGCTCAAAAAGGTTTCGTCCTTGCTTTCCGAATATGAGGTTACACCGCCGTTTATTTCCATAAGGTATATGTTTTCATCAAGCATATTATAGAACAATTTCAGAAAATCGCATTTTGTGATATATCCGCCCGATGTTCTTTTGACATCGTCCAAAAGCTTTCTTTCCGACGCAATTCTCATATATTCCGTATCGTTATCGCTATGCTCCAATACCGCACCCGCTCCGAGCGCAATAACCGCCGCCCTTACGGCATCGTTATAATCAAGCGAATAGTCTGTTCCGAACTCCTTATCAACACCCTTTAAATAGCCCTTGTCCGTAACCGCATATACGGCTTTCGCATATTGATTGTTTTCCTTGCAGTCCGAAAATGTATATTCGCTTACGTTATTCTTTGTAATGCCGAGCAGTGAACAAAGCAAATCCGCCGCCTCGCCTCTTGTAAGCTCACTTGTCAGACCTTTTTCGTCACCGTTATACAAGCCCAATGCTTTCAGCGTTTCGACCATCTGCAAATCCTTTTGGTTATCGTTCGCCTTTGCCGATTCTATAAGCTTCATCAGCCTGTCAACCACAACCGCCGCCTCGGCACGCGTCATATTGTCGGCAGGTTTAAATTCGTTATTTGATTTACCCGTTACAATACCGCTTTTCTGCATTGCCGTAACAGCGTCTCTTGCATAATCGGAAACACTGTCCCAGTCCGCAAACGAAGGTGCGTCGTCAGCCGCATATTCAAAGCTTGTATGAGTTGCTCCCCCTCCGCTTTCAAAGCTGATTCCGAGCTTTTCCGCCGCACGCTTACATATAAGAACCGCATCCTGGCGTGTTACGTTCTGTCCCGTACCAAATTCGGTATCGCTTATTCCGTTAATAATCCCGCTTGCCGCCGCCGAGCCCACAGCCTTATAAAACCAGTTTTCAGGCTTCACATCAAGAAAATTGTCACAGACCGCATTTTCATCATAAAGCCCCAATGCCTTAATAACAATAGAGGTAAATTCCTCTCTTTTTACATTGCTGCCCGGGTCAAAAATCCCGTTCCCTCTGCCCGAAATTACGTCGCTGCCCGCCAATCTTTCAATTGACGGCTTTGCCCATTCATAATCTTCAAGGTCTGAAAAATCCTTACTGTTTTCATCTTCGTTTTTCTGATTGTTTTTAGCGTCGGGAACATATACAAAACCGCCTCCGCCGCCCGTTGAACCGCCGGAAGTTCCTCCTCCGTTATTGTCTCTGTTAAGGTTATTTTTATAATTATTTACCGCCTCGTCAAAGCCCTTTGCATAATTATATGTACTTGTATAGCTTTGAGCGGATATGCTTTTTAAAACCGAAATTTGCTTATCCTCGCCCAAGCTTTCAAAATAACCGTACTGCGAAACACCGAGCAGAGAATGAACCTCTTTTACTATTGCAAGCTCTTTTCCTCTTGCGCTTTTTACCGCCGCATTAAGAGCCTGCACAACCGTCTGTTCATAAAACTCTTTTTCTAATTTTTCAATGGTATCTATGCCTTTATTTTTCAAGCCGCCGCATATACTCTTTTTAATTGAATCATCGGCAAGAGATGTGTTATTCCAAATATCAATAACCGGCAAATACTTATCATCGAAATACTCAAATAATTTCTCCAGCTTTTGTATCGGCTGTTCCGTTTCGGTCATAAAATCATTCAGCAGAACAACCTGCGCTATCATATATTTAAGGCTGTCAAACGACTTAAATCCGCCCGACGGTATCTGTTCAAACAGAGAATTATACACAAATTCTTTATCCGACGGCCTAATAGTTACCGCACAAATATTTTTAAAACGCTGATAATCCTTTTCAAAAACCTGTTCAAGCTCCGCTGCCGATTTAGCCGCATTTACCTCTTTAAGATATTTTTCAATGTCGCTGCTGCTTAAAAATACGAAACTTTTTTCAAAAATCTGCCCGTCCGTCCCTATACGCAGCATATATTCTCCGCTGTCCGACCCAAGCATGAAGGACGCATCGAACTTTCCGTCCCCGTCAATCGGGATTTCCCCCGTATATGCGTATGCGTCATCATCGTCAACCGTTTTGCCCGGTTTCAAAACAGCCGCTGCGGCATTTTTCGAGGATACATTCGGGAAGCTTCCCTGAACACGGCATTCTCCCGTTTCATAGTCACACGATATTTTATTTATCTGTGCGCTCACATTCTGCACAGTCATGGACAGTACTGCCAATATCGCTGCAATTTTTTTAATATTCATGTTCTGCTCCTCCCATAATAATTGCACTTTCGCTATAATAATTGTACCATAACAGCCGTATGCCTTCAATGTCAAAACAATTTCTCTTTTTTCAATACCGCTGTGACATTTTTCAAAAAAAGTATCAATTCAGCAGATTTTTATGTGTTGTCTTAATCTCAAGATACTTATTGTAATTCTTTCTGTACTCACGGACAAATTTAGGCTTTACACCGTAATTTTTTTCAAAAAGCTCATAAAAATACGTTTTGTTCGTAAAGCCCCATCTCCATATAATTTCATCTATTGTATCTTCGGTATTCCACAAGTCACTGATTACATTGCTGAGCCTTTTGCTCAGAATAAGCTGTTTAAAGCTGAGTCCGCAGTATTCTTTAAGCTTATTGCTGAAATATCTCGGATTATAATTGAATTTTTCCGCAACATCTTCAAGCCTTAGTCCGGAATTGCAGTTATCGCTTATATACTCTATCGCCTCTGCCATAACCGAATCAATTACACCATTCTGCTTATCGTCTACGTTTCTGAGCATCATATTAACGATTTCATCAACATGGCATCTCATTAATTCCGTATACCGTTTTTTCTTCTGAAGCCTTTCGCTGAGAATATTGAAAAACAAATCCTCAATATACTGTGCCGTACTGCTGTCATTAAATTCGGTATAAATAAAGCCGTCCTTTAAATCATATTTATAATACTTTTTCATAAGCTCGCCCAGTCCCGCCTCTTTGTTCAGCGTTTCCGACAAAAACGACGCCTTTATAAGCAGATTATAATATTTCATGTTTTTCCAGATACGAAAGCTGTGTACACAGTTATAGTCTATCATAATCAGCAGCCCCCGCTGTGCTTTCAGCGTTTTATTATTAACAACGTGTTCGCCGTTTCCCGAAACAATGTACGCAAGCTCTATCGCATCATGCGAGTGCTCCGGCTCATCACAGCTATATTCTATGTATCTTATGTCAATGCCGTCGCACTTCATATGTTCGTCCTCAATGGAAAAATGTTTCAAGCCTCTCACCTCCCAATAATTAAAATATAACTTAAAATGAACAAATTGTCAAAGGTAATTTATTCCTCCGAATATGCGCCGCATAACGGTTTGTAATTTTTATCCCATACAAACAGCTCCGCTCTCTTTATTTCCTCGGAATCCTTAATTTTTACAGCTGTATCCGAAAAATCAGCCTGTTTTCCGTAATCAATATGCTTTTCAAATTTCCGCACACGGCAAAGCTCATTATTTTCTCCGTATTCGGCAAGAAAAATCACTGCGTCGATTCCGTCGGGATATTCATAATTTGTTACTTTTATATCCGCCGTTTTATCTTCATTTACCGCAACGCTGCCTGTAACCTTTCCGCTGTTTGTAAAGCTCATAACATCGCTCTGAGCCTGCGCCTCAAACTCTCTTGATGTATTTTCGGCAGTTACTTTCCAATAATAAACTGCGTCATTTTTCTTCGGAACGGCAATATCCGCAAAATTATAATATACCGTTTTATCGGCAATTACATTTTTAAATTCTTTATCCTCCGCAACCGTTATCCTGTAACGTGTTGCACCGAAGCTGTCATTCCACATAAAATGTATGCTTTCGTCAGTGTTAAGCCCCTCATGGTTAAACGGAGCAATAAGCTTGGGCGCCGCCTGCGAAAGTTCATTTGCGCTGATAATTCCTATACTGTCAATATCAAAGCTTTCGTCAAGCACATTGCTGTTTGACGGCATTTGAGCGCTCTTAACTCTGTAGTCCTGATTTTCGGGATTGACAAATCCGTCAAAGCTTGATTTATTTGCATTGCTGAACGAAGCGTATATTTTAGCATATATGCCTCTTGAATCTTCTCCTGCGTTTACATAGAGATTTTCACGGATTTTATTGTACTTCGCAAGAGAGTTTTTACTCAGTGAACTGCTTTCCACAATTGCTTTGAGATTTTCATATGTATTGTAATAAAGCTGCTCATTTGCGATATTGCTGCCGAACGTATCCTGCTCCTCATTCGTATTGCTTGCCGCAACAACATTATAGGGATTAAAATTTGCATACTTCTTTGTGTTTATAACGGTATTGTTTACAAACGAATTATCAACTCCGTTTGTATATACGTCTATATCCGCATCCCGTATTATATTGTACTCCGCCTTTTGTCCGCTTTGCCCGTCGTCCCAGTAAATTGCCGGCTGATGTCCGAAATTCATCTTGTTTGTACTGTAGAGGTCGTGAATGTAATTATACGAAATCACACTTCCTCTTTGCAGTGTATTTCTTCCGCAGTAAATTGCTCCGCTGTCGTCTGTTTCCTGACGTACATTGTATATCTCGTTATATGAAATTTTATGATTGTTTCCGTAGAACCATATAGCCTGAAAAGCGGTACGGCTTATATTATTGTTAATTATCGAATTTCCGCAGCCGTTCATTAAAATTGTTTCATAGTTCTTTATTTTCTGCGAGCATTTTGATACAATATTATTTTTAAAAACATTGTTTCCCGGCGTCAGCGTATCAACGTTTCCGCCGCCTATAACCGCCGCATGACCGCCTATATTATAGAACACACAGTCCGAAACCTCACAGTTATACGCCGCATCGAGCTTTTGTCTCTGCCAGTAATTTTTATCTGTTTCGGCTTCATTCGTGCCTATTGTTTTGAATGCGTCAACACCTATATCGGTAAATCTGCATTTGTTTATCAATATGCTGTCTGCATTTGTTATTTCAATTGCATTGCCGCGCGTTTTTGTAAACTCTATTCCCTCAAAAGAAATATTATCCGCTCCCGTTACCGAAACAAACGGAGTCTTAAGCACCGACAATGACATTCTTCCGTTTTTGATATTCTGCGGAGGATAGTAATATAATTTATTGCTGTCCGTATCAATATACCATTCTGTAGGAACATCAAGTTCTTCCAAAAGATTAAACGCTTTCCAGCGGTGAGTAAGGTCATCTCTGCCCTCATAAGGATACAGGCTGTTTGACTTATCCGCTGAAAGCCGTATACGTTTATTTTCCGAATCCACGCTTTCGCCCGGAAGTCTTGTATATCGGAAATCATAATTAAAATATCCTCCTGTCCACCAGTTTTCTGCCGAAGTCCAGTTACTCGGATTATCCTCGGTATAACCTATTTCATCATCGGAAATATATTGATACTGCGAATATTCCGCATTTCCGTTCGGCCACTGAGCCAGTGTTTGTTCTTCACCGTCAAAATACAGCTCGGGATATTCAATATTTCCGCAAAGCTGCTGTATGGTTGCCGCAGGCGTCATTTGAACAAGCTTATCGGAAATTGAGGACAGGTCAATTTCAATTATCTTATCGCATACATTTTCATTAAGTCTTGACAAAACTGCCGAATCTGTTACTTTTTTTGCATTCGACGTATCAATATCGTATGCACCGCTGAAAATAACATTTTCTCCGTCAGCGGCTTTATATGTAACTCTGCTTTGCGATGAATCCTTTGTCCCGAATCCGACAGTATTTTCAAAATAATATTCACCGCCGAAGAATATAACGTCTATCGGTGCGGCTATGCCTTTGCTTCTTATATGTCTTACTCTGTCACGCGCTCCGCCGAGCGTTGCCAATGGCTTTTCACGTGTTCCCTCGTCACTGTCATTTCCGCTGCATGACACATATATATTAATCTTTTCTTCAGCCTTTTTACCCAGAGTAATTCCCGACACAAGCCCGTATTGCTCGGAAACCGCAGCAACTCTTATTCCGTTCTTTATACGCTCCGCATTATATACGTGTATTCTTATGCCATCGCCGTTTTCGGAGATTGTTACGCCGTCCGCAGCCTCAGACATATCCTCGCTGACGCAGTACCAGTCAAGCTCCTGCGAAAGCCTGCCTTTCACTCCTACCTGATTCAGTACGCTTGCACTGATGTCAATATCACTGCCGTTTTCTATGCTGTATTCGTCAGGCGCTTTAATTCCTATTTCAACTGCCTTTTCCTCTGCCAGATATACAGAATCCATAGCTGCGCAGTCCAGCCAGAATGCCGAACCCTCGGGTGACTTATCGGCAAATCCCATATATATAATACTTGCGCATTTATTCGATGTATCATAATTTTCGGGCAATGTTATCGTAGCATTGAACGAAGTCCAATCCTCTCCGACCTCCATTCCCGCTTTACCGTATTCATTGACAGCAATGTATTTGCTCGAATATCCGTCGTTCATTGCCGCACCGAACCGGCAGACCGCACCGTTTTGAGAACCGTTTTTAACGTTTGCACGGATAGCATACGTCTTTCCGCTTTCCGCATTAAATCCGAAAGTACGGGTATTTGAATTTATTTCAAAGCCGCCGAACCCTCTGAATGTGCTGTTCTCGTCATTTATATCAAAATTACCGCTACCGGTATATACATATCTCACGCAATATCCCCCGATAGAATCATCGGAGGTTTTGTATCCGTCATAGCTTATTTTCGTATTATTTCTCTGTAACAGATATGTCTGCCCCGCATCGGCAGACGCATCGGGAATCATATTTTGCGGAATCGGCGCCGTTCTGTCGTTAAGGCTTCCGTTTTTTACAACAATATTCGTAAGGCGAACGTAACCGTATACCTTTGATTTTGCCGCAATTATATAATTGCCCTGCTTTACGCTTTCATCGCAGGAAACAGTCACATCCGAGCTTTTTCCGTTATTTGAAAAATTAAATCCCTGCACAAAATTTTCTTTGTCGCCGCTTAGTGCATACCATTCAAACTCCTGTGACAGCGCACCCGTAATTTCAAGCTGATTTAACATTCTTGCGCTGAAATTTACAGAGCCGTTTTTCGAAATAACCGTTTTATCCGCCGTTACTTCAATATCATACGGCTGTTCCTCGGCAACGTATACAGAATCCGAACTTGAAGCGTCAACCAAAAATGACGTTTCATCGGGGCATATGTATGAACCGTTTACGGGCAGTCCGAAAAATACGTTTTTATAAATGTCTTTTATATGCCTGTAATTATTGCGCAGTGTTATTGTAGCTTTAAAATCCTGCCAGCCGCTGCCGTCAAGCGCCATACCTTCTGCGCCGTATTCATTCGTATAACATATTGAGGAAGTATCATAATCGTCATTCATTGCAGCGCCGAAGTGCGGGATAACTCCGTTCTTTGAATCATTTTTCACCCTCGCATATACGGCATATGTTTTTCCTGCCTCCGGCTCAAAATCAAACGGCAGATTTCTGTCTCCCAGTTCAAATCCCTCAAAGCCGTGCGAAGCCTCCGCCACTGAAAAGCCGCCGTCTCTTACATACCACTTCACGCTTTTGCCGTAATCAAGGTCATAAGTAAATGTTGCATTATTATTGGAACACAAATATGCAAATCCGCCCTGTGCGGAAGCGTCAAATACATTTTCTCTCTTATCGCCTTTTACATAGTCCGTAAGCTCAGATGCCTGTATTGCCGTATCTTCGGCAATTACCGCTGACGGAATACATATTCCCAAAATCAAAACCAAAGCCGTAACGGCAGAAACGATTTTTTTCATCAAAAACTTCCCCTTTCAAAGCGCCATACTTTTTGTAATTTTCAACAAATCTTCTTATAATAATCCTATCATAATTATTATGTTTTAACAATATCAAAAAAAGCATATTTTTTGCGCCGTTCTGCTATGCGTTTTTTTAAAAAAGTATCAATTCCGCATTTTTTGCGGTATTGCAGCTGCGGCACAGCGTCAAAAAATTCAGTTTGTTAAATAATTATTTGCCTTTTTGTAAATATACTGTAATTGAAAAAAAGTGCATTTTATGTTATAATTACTGTGGATAAATTTTTTTATAGGAGTTATTTGATATGAAGAAATTCAGAATTGAATATATAATAAGCATTGTAATTATAATTGCCATGGTTTTGGTGGTTGTTCTCGGTATGCAGAAAAAGGACATTACAAAAAAAGAATTTCACTCAAAAAATCTGACCACGCCAATTGCACAAACCGAATCGCCCGAACCGAGCGAAGCTCCGTCATCGGACGGCGCTAAAGCCACAGCCGCACCGAAAACAAGTGCAAAGCCGTCAAACGGTGCAGTGTCAAAAAAAGCGCCCGATAATAAAACCGACAGTAAATCGGCGGCAACGGACGATTATCTGACCTGTACGCTTTCCGTACGCTGTGACACAATTCTCAACAATACGGACAAGCTTTCTGCTGAAAAAATAAAAATAATCCCCGACGACGGAATCGTACTTCCCGAAACCGAGGTTAAGTTTTCCGACGGAGAAAGCGCTTTTGACGTACTTCAGCGTGAATTAAAAAAAGATAATATTCATATGGAATTTCAAAAAACTGCGGCATATAATACAGTCTATGTCGAGGGCATAGCCAATATTTATCAGTTTGACTGCGGCGAGCTGTCGGGCTGGACGTACAGCGTAAACGACAAATTCCCCAATTACGGCTGTTCCGATTACAAGCTCCAAGACGGCGATGACCTAAAATTTCTTTACACATGCGATATGGGTGCAGATGTAGGTGCTGACTATGCGGCGCAGTGAATTTGAAGCCTTTCACCCTTTGGTGAGCTTTCTTTGCTTTGCTTTTATTATATTGTTTTCCATGCTTTTCATGAATCCCGTATGTCAAACAATATCTCTAATCTGCGGATTTGTATATTCCGTAATTCTCGGCGGTATAAGGTCGGTAAAAACGAATTTACGGTATATGCTCCCCGTTTTATTTTTATCCGCAATAATGAATCCGCTGTTTAACCATGCCGGAGTTCATACAATAGCGTATTTCCCAAACGGCAATCCGCTGACGCTTGAATCAATTCTTTACGGCTTGAGTGCGGCTTGTATGATTATTTCCGCAGTATGCTGGTTTTCCTGTTACAATAAAATAATGACAAGCGATAAAATAATCTATCTTTTCGGGCGCATAATCCCGTCTCTTTCGCTTGTTTTTTCGATGATACTTCGATTTATTCCAAGACTTATGTCACAGCTTAAAGAAATTTCAAATGCACGAAAATGTATAATTAATGATAAAAGCCGAATAAGAAACGGGCTTGCGGTTTTGTCGGCGCTTACAACTCAGGCTCTTGAAAACTCGGTTGAAACGGCGGACAGCATGAAAAGCAGAGGCTACGGACTTCCGCACAGGACATCATTCTCAAATTTTCGGTTTGACCTGCGCGACGGCGGCGTTTTGGCGTGTATTCTCGCCTCCACCGTATATATTCTGTTCGGATTCGGAACGCTCCGCATTAAATATTTCCCGACAATCGGCAAAATACCGACAGCACCGTATGCACTTTCCGTCTATGCGGTATATTTTATTTTATGCACAATTCCGTCTGCCGCAGAAATATTTTATAAACGGAGGGTATCGGCATGAATATTTTTACAATCAATAACTTTTCCTTTGCATACCCGAGCCAATCCGAATATGTACTGAAAAATATATCCTTGAATATTGAGCAGGGTCAGCTTATAACACTCTGCGGAAAATCGGGCTGCGGAAAGTCCACCTTGCTTCACTGTTTAAAGCCGATACTCGCACCGCACGGCAGACGTGACGGAACAATAAAATTTTACGGCTTTGATATTGATTTGCTTTCACAGGCGGAGCAGGCAAAAAAAATCGGATTTGTTGCACAAAACCCCGATAACAGCCTTGTAACCGATAAGGTGTGGCATGAGCTTGTGTTCGGTCTTGAAAGCCTTTCAATGCCGAAAGAGGAAATACGCATAAGAGCCGCCGAAACGGCTTCATTCTTCGGGATTCAGACATGGTTTCATAAAAACGTCAGTGAGCTTTCGGGCGGTCAGAAACAGCTTTTGAACCTTGCCTCCGTCATGATTATGCAGCCCGATGTACTGATTCTTGATGAGCCGACAAGCTCGCTTGACCCGATTGCGGCACATGATTTTCTTGAAACGGTATCGAAAATAAACCGTGAAACGGGAATTACCGTAATTCTTGCGGAGCATAATCTCAATGACGCATTTCCCATATCCGACCGCATAATCGTTATGGAGGACGGGAAAATCATAGCCGATGATATTCCGAAAAACATAGGTAAAATTATTTCCGATAACGATATGTATGACGCCATGCCTGCGCCCGTACGTGTTTTCATGAGCGTCAATTCTCAGGGCGAATGTCCCATAACGGTATGCGAGGGGCGAAATTGGCTTGAAAATCAGCCGAATATAAAAAAGGATATTTCATTTGACGAAACCGTTTTATCATCGCCCATAGCCGCAGAATTGAAAAATGTTTGGTTCAGATACGAAAAAAACCAACCCGACATAATAAAAGGCCTGTCGGCAAAAATACATCAAGGCGAATTATATGCAATAGTCGGCGGCAACGGAACGGGCAAAACAACGGCGCTTTCACTCATAAGCGGCATAAACAAGCCGTACAGAGGGCGCATTGTCACAGACGGAAAAATTGCGGCACTGCCTCAAAATCCGCAGTCGCTGTTTATAAAAAACACAGTCTTTGATGATTTGTCGGAGGTATCGGATAATGAAAAGCTGATTGACCGAATATCAAAGCTCTGTGAAATAAGTCATTTGCTTGACCGTCACCCGTACGACCTTTCGGGCGGCGAACAGCAGCGTGCGGCGCTGGCAAAAATCCTGCTTACCGAACCGCAGATAATTCTTTTGGACGAGCCTACAAAGGGGCTTGACGCTCATTTTAAAATAAAGCTTGCCGAAATTCTGAAAAGCCTTGACGCAGCGATAATCATGGTATCACACGACATCGAGTTCTGCGCTGAATATGCGGACAGATGCGCCATGTTTTTTGACGGAGCAATCATAAGCGATGAACCGCCAAGACGGTTTTTTTCAGGCAAAAGCTTTTACACCACGTCGGCTGACCGAATGGCAAGGAATATCATTCCAAATGCCGTTCTCACAGAGGATATAATATCGGCTCTCGGCGGAAAAATTCCGTCAAGAAAAACATCTGAACCCATTAAAATACCGATACCGAAAAAGCCAATCCCCGAAAAACGGCAAAAGCGCAAAAACGGCGTAATTCCTATGCTTATAAGTGTTATTCTCATTCTGTTTACCGCTCTTGCGGGCGTGTTTTGGCTTGACGACAGGAAATACTATATAATCAGTATGCTTATCATACCCGAAACGCTGATTCCGTTTGCGCTGTCATTTGAAAAGCGCCGGCCGCAGGCAAGCGAACTTGCGGTTTTGAGCGTAATGTGTGCAATCGCAGTTGCCGGCAGGGGTGCGTTTTATATGCTGCCCCAATTCAAGCCCATGGCGGCGGTTACAATTATAACGGGAATATGTTTCGGCGGTGAGTCAGGATTTCTTGTCGGCGCTATGTGTATGCTTGTATCGAACTTCCTTTTCGGACAAGGACCGTGGACTCCGTGGCAGATGCTTGCAATGGGGCTTATCGGATTTGTTTCGGGCGCTTTTTACGGATTGAAAAAAAGAAAACTGCCGCTGTGCATATTCGGAGCGCTTGCGACTGTGATTATATACGGCGGAATTATGAACCCTGCGTCCGTTATAATGTATCAGGAAAACCCCAATATAAAAATGTTTCTTTCATATTATATATCGGGATTTCCGTTTGATGTAATTCACGGCTGTTCGACTGCAATATTTCTTTATTTCATATCAATGCCAATGATAGAAAAGGCGGACAGAATAAAAATGAAATACGGAATTTTCGGAGGTACAGCATGATTATACTGAATAACGTAAATTTTTCATACAGTGCAGGCGCAAAAACGCTGAATAACATTTCCGTAAAATTTGAAAACGGGAAAACATATGCCGTTATCGGACAGAGCGGCAGCGGAAAATCAACGCTTTTAAAGCATTTGAACGGGTTATTAAAACCGCAGAGCGGAACGGTAACGGTCAACGGAACAAAAATAACAAGCAAAACCGATATGAAAGCAATATGCGCACAAGTGGGAATTGTGTTTCAATATCCCGAGCATCAGTTATTCGCCGAAACGGTTTTTGACGATATAGCGTTCGGGCCGAGAAATCTGGGATTTGGCGAAGATGAAGTAAAAGGGCTTGTGAAATCGGCAATGAACGCTGTTTCCCTTTCGGAAACATTATGCGGACGTTCGCCGTTTAAGCTTTCGGGCGGTGAAAAGCGCCGTGCGGCAATCGCAGGAGTGCTTGCCATGAATCCGCAGACGCTTGTTCTTGATGAACCGTCAGCAGGACTTGACCCGACAGCGGCGGCAGATTTATATAAATTTTTGAAATCGTTCGGCAGTGAACGTACAATTATAATTGCCTCTCATTCAATGGAGGAGGCGGCGGAGCTTGCGGACGAAATTATTGTTTTATCAAACGGCAGAATTATTCTGAGCGGTACGCCGTCGGATATATTCTCAAATGCGGAGAAAATTCAAAAAGCAGGCTTGGCTCTTCCGCAGACAACGGAGCTGATGATGAATTTAAGGCACTGCGGATTTGACATAAAGCCGTCTTACACGCTTGAAGAAACCGAAAAAAATATCGTGAGGCTTAGAGCCTCACGATTAAATGGAGCAGGCGGCGGGAATCGAACCCGTAACCTCAGCTTGGGAAGCTGACATTTTACCACTAAACTACGCCTGCATATATTTACATATATTATATTACTATATTTTTCACATTTTGTCAAGACCCAAAAAGAATTTTAAGGGCTGATTGAATTTCAAACGCAAAACATACGAAATGCCTTTTAATTCATTTCGTGTGCAGTCCAATTTATTGAATGTTCTGTGCTGAATACAACAGACCCGTCGGGGCTGATTGAGTTTAGATGCAGAACACACGGAATTAAGTAAAATGCTTTTTACCCTGCCCGCCGTCGTACATTGGTACGCCATGAGTTAATTTCGTATGCAGTTCAATTTATTGAACGCTCTGCGCTAAAGGTAACAGACCCGTCGGGGCTGATTGAGTTTAGATGCAGAACACACGGAATTAAGTAAAATGCTTTTTACCCTGCCCGCC
>CAKSGG010000005.1 GCA_934454215.1 uncultured Clostridia bacterium | reverse complement strand
AAACAACAAATCCGAGAAAGAAAGTACAAACCGCAACCGGTGTTAAGGGTAGAAATACCTAAGCCAAATGGTGGAGTGCGAAAACTCGGTATCCCCACGGTTATTGACAGAGTAATCGAACAGGCAATAACACAAGCGTATGCCGAACGGCACGTACGGTGGTGTGAGAGGGCGATTGATTTCGCCCTACTCGATTTTGTTGACAACGGCATAAAACAATGATATAATAAGAATGGATATTTGTACTGTAAAGAAAGGAAAATATAAATGAAATCTGACAGAGTATACAAAACTCTTGAATTTAATAAAATATTGGATAAGCTTGCCGGATATACGGAAAGCGAGGAAGTGAAGAAACGTATTCTGACTCTTGAACCGACTGCCGAGCTTGAACGGGCAAGACAGATGCAGAGAGAAACAACAGAGGCTGTTATAACCATGCTGAAACTCGGTTCGCCTGCGGTATCGCTTTCGGTCGAAAACGTTATCGGTGCGGTCAAGCGTGCGGAAATGGGCGGCGTTTTGCAGACAAAGGAGCTGATGAATATATCCCGTGTTCTGTATGTTGCAAGACGTATGAAATCGTATCTTGACGAATCGGCGGATGAGTGTACGGTTCTGCGTGAAATCGGAGAAAAAATCATAACCGCAAAGGCTTTGGAGGATAAAATAAATTCATGTATCGTATCGGAAAACGAAATTGCCGATGACGCATCATCGGAGCTTTCTGCAATCAGAAGAAAAATACGCAGTCTTAACGGACGTATTCGTGAAACGTTAAACAGCATGATACATTCGGCGCATTATAAAAAGTTTTTGCAGGACCCGATTGTGACAATGCGTTCGGACAGATTTGTCATACCCGTAAAGAGCGAGTACAGAGGCGAGGTGAACGGTATTGTTCACGATACGTCGGCAACGGGGGCGACATTATTTATTGAGCCGATGAGCGTTGTGCAGAGCAACAATGAAATACGCGACCTTATGAATAAGGAGCAGCTTGAAATAGAGCGTATTCTTGCGGAATTGAGCGCTGCGGCGGCTGATAATGCCCATGCGCTGTTTGTGGCGCAGAAAAGTGTTTCGGAGCTTGATTTTATGTTCTGCAAGGGACGTATGTCGCTTGATATGAACGGCAATGAACCCAAGCTTAACGACGAGGGAAGAATTGTACTGAAAAGGGCAAAGCACCCGTTTATAGACAAGGATAAGGTTGTTGCAAACGATATAGAGCTGGGGACAAAATTTGATACGCTTGTTGTGACGGGAGCGAATACGGGCGGTAAAACCGTTACGCTTAAAACAGTCGGGCTGTTTGCTCTTATGGCGGCGGCAGGACTTCATATAATAGCTGCGGATAACAGTGAAATGTCGGTGTTTGACCATGTTTTTGCGGACATCGGAGATGAACAGTCGATTGAACAGAATTTGTCGACCTTTTCATCGCATATGGTAAATACTGTCGATATACTCAATAATATAGACGGAACGGCTTTGGCTTTATTTGATGAGCTTGGAGCGGGAACCGACCCGACAGAGGGTGCGGCGCTTGCGATTGCGCTTATAGAATACATGAGGGCGAGGGGCGTTAAAACGGTTGTTACAACGCATTACAGCGAATTAAAGCTGTTTGCACTGTCAACGGACGGAGTTGAAAATGCGTCATGCGAGTTTGACGTGGCAAGCTTGCAGCCGACGTATAAGCTGCTTATAGGCGTACCGGGCAAGTCAAACGCATTTGCTATTTCAAGGCGCTTGGGCTTGAATGAGGAGGTTATCGGCAGAGCAAATGAAATATTGTCGGACGAGGATATAAAATTCGAGGACGTTATAACCGACCTTGAACAGAACAGGGCAAAGGCAAGAAAGGACGCAGACGAGGTTTCAAGAATGAAACGTGAGCTTGCGGATTTAAGAAGGCAGGTCGAAAACGACAGAATAAAGCTGAAAGAAAATAAAGCGAGAATACTGGACGAGGCAAGACGTGAGGCAAAAATTCTTATCATGGACGCAAAGGAGGAGGCAAATTCCGTAATACGTGATTTGGAAAGAATGCGTCAGCAGGGAATCCAACAGGTGGATTTAACTCAAAAAACGTCAAAAATGCGTGAAAAGCTGAAAAAGAAAGAAGATACGATTGATTCTGCAATGGCACGTGCGGCAAAGCCGAAAAAGACGTACGTTGAACCGCCCAAGGATTTAAAACCGGGGTCGTTGGTAAAGATTATAGACATGAACCAAGAGGCAACAGTGCTTAATCCGCCCGACAAAAACGGCAAAGTCCGTGTTCAGGCAGGAATTATAAAAATGGACGTGCATATAACAAATCTGCGCAAAATCGACGAAAAGCAAAAATCAAAGGAGCTTGCTGACAGGTACGTTAAATCGGTAAGGTTGTTTGAGTCCAAAACAAAAAATGTTTCAACGGAGATTGACGTAAGAGGGCAGAGCCTTGAAGAAGCGTGGGATAATGCTGAAAAATTTCTTGACGACTGCTATCTTGCGGGAATGTCAACGATTAATATAATTCACGGCAAGGGCACGGGAGTTTTAAGAAAAGGAATACAGGAAAGACTGAAAAAGCATAAATATGTTAAATCTTACCGAAACGGAAGATTCGGCGAGGGAGAAGACGGTGTGACCGTAGTGGAATTAATGTAATCGGGTGATGAATATGAAAAAACAAAAAACAACGAACGCACTTCGCATGATAACGGCGGCAAAGCTGCCGCATGAGGTCATTGAGTATGACGCAGGCGAGGTGGGCGATAACTTCGGTGAGAAAATTGCCGAAGAAATAGGGCTGCTTTCCAAGGAGCAATTTTTTAAAACGCTTGTTGCAAAGGGCGATAAAAACGGAATTATGGTTGCGTGTATTCCATGCAATCATGAGGTAGATTTGAAAAAGCTTGCGAAGGTATCGGGAAACAAAAAAGCGGAAATGATACACGTTAAGGATTTATTGGCACTTACGGGATATGTAAGGGGTTCGGTTTCGCCGATAGGAATGAAAAAGAAATATCCGACATATCTCAGCGATACGGCTCTTGACAATTCCGAGATTATTATTTCGGGCGGTGTGTGCGGTCTTGCGGTAAAAATGTCGCCCGAAAATGTTCAAAAAATGACAGATTGTAAATTTGAAGATATTATAACAAAAGGAGAATGATTATGAAAATTTTTAAACCTGCGGATATACTTATCCCAAAGAATGTTGATTTTTCAAAATGGAGCGTTGTGGCGTGCGACCAGTACACATCACAGCCCGATTACTGGGAATCTGTAAAAAAGCTTGCCTCAGGTTCGCCGTCGGCACTCAATATCATATTCCCCGAAATATATCTTAATGACGGGCATGATGACGAGCGTATAAAAAGCATAAACAGGACAATGAATGAGTATCTGAACGGAGGACTTTTTGAAGAACTGAAAGACAGCTATATTCTTGTTGAGAGAATGCAGTCGAACGGTAAAATCAGAACGGGTATAATAGGCTGTATGGATTTGGAGGAATACGATTTTTCAAAAGGCTCACAGTCAAAAATCCGTGCGACAGAGGGAACTGTTGCGTCAAGAATACCGCCGAGAAAGAAGATAAGAATAAACGCACCGCTTGAACTGCCGCATATTCTTATGCTTATAGATGACGATAAAAAGAGCGTGATAGAACCAATAAGCGCACAAAAGGAAAATTTCAAAAAGCTATATGACTTTGATTTAATGCTCGGAGGAGGTCACATAACAGGCTATCTTATAGATAAATCCATGTACGGCGGTATATCGGACGCATTGGATAAGCTCAACGATAAATCGGCATTTGAACAGAAATACGGCGTTTGCGATAAAGGCGTTTTGCTGTTTGCCGCAGGCGACGGAAATCATTCTCTTGCAACGGCGAAATCATGCTGGGAGGAAATCAAGAAAAATCTTGCGGAGGAGGAACGTGAAAATCACCCTGCAAGATATGCACTCGTTGAGCTTAACAATATTCATGATGAGGCTTTGGAGTTTGAACCGATTCAGCGTGTTGTTTTCGATGTTGACGCCGAAACGTTGCTTAACGGAATATTCGATTACTATAACGGGGTTTCGTTTACGGATAACGGCGGACAAAAAATAGACTTTGTTTACGGCGAAAAAGATGGCAGCTTGTTTGTAAAGGACGCACCGAGCAATCTTCCTGTCGGAACCCTGCAAAAATATCTGGACAATTATGTTGAAAAGCATGGCGGAGAAATAGATTATATACATGGCAGCGATGTTGTAAGAAAGCTTGCGAAAGAGAAAAATACAATAGGATTTATGGTTGAAAAAATGGATAAAAGCGAGCTTTTTGAAACAGTTATAAAGGATGGAGCTCTGCCGAGAAAGACATTCTCGATGGGTGAAGCGTGCGACAAGAGGTTTTATCTGGAGTGTAAAAAAATATAATCCGTTTGTATAAAAATTTGATACGAATATATAAAAAATATTTATTGTAAAATTTAATTTTGTATGATACAATGGAGCAATAGATTACATTGATAAGGAGCTTTACAAATATGGTAAAACTTAAAATTAACGGAGATTTCCGCAATGGAGCGGAATATGTTTCAAAAGCAAGGGGCTTTGAGCTTTCTGACAGCGGTACGGAGATAAACGCTGTTAAGGGAGATAAGCTTTGCATTATCGGAGCAGACGGAAAATATACAGTCGGATATGAGAAAAAAAGCGACTTTTTCAGAGGTATCGGATTACTTACGGGCTTGCTTGAAAAAGGAGAAAACAATATAAATATCAGTGAAAAATCAAGGTTTGATATGTGCGGAATTATGATTGACTGTTCAAGAAACGCAGTATTAAGGGTTGAAAAGGTAATTGATATTATGTCAAGAGCCGCACTTATGGGGCTTAATACCGTAATGCTTTATACGGAGGATACTTATGAGGTTGAGGGCTATGAATATTTCGGCTATTTGAGAGGAAAATATTCGATTGAGGAAATTAAAACAATGGATTCGGCGGCGAAAGAGCTGGGTATTGAGCTTATACCGTGTATTCAGACGCTTGCACATTTAAAAACGGCACTGCGCTGGGAATTTGCAAACGATTTCAGAGATTATGACGAGGCTCTTATGGCTGATGAAGAAAAGACATATGAGTTTATAGAGGCTATGTTTAAAAGCCTGCGCAAGGGATTTTCTTCAAAGCGCATACATATCGGCATGGACGAGGCATGGATGCTCGGCTTGGGAAATTATCTTAAAAAGCACGGATACGTAAACAGGTTTGAAATGCTGTCACGTCATTTGAGCAGAGTATGCGAAATTGCTCAAAGGTATGATTTTAAGCCGATGATGTGGAGCGATATGTTCTTCAGACTCGGTTCAAAAACAGGTGGCTACTATGATTTTGACGCACATATGCCCGAAAATCTTTCCGATATGATGCCCGAAAACATATCAATGGTTTACTGGGATTACTATAACGAGGATAAAGAAAAATATGTCAGAATGATAAACGGTCATGAGCAGATGAACAGGGAAATAATCTTTGCCGGCGGTCTGTGGGGCTGGACAGGTATGGGCCCCGATTACAGAAAAACATTTGCAACAACCGTACCGGCATTGGCTGCGTGCCGTGAAAAGGGCGTTAAAAACGTGTTCGCAACGATTTGGGGCGATGACGGCGGCGAGGTAAGCGTGTATACAAATCTTTTGGGTATGCAGCTTTACGGCGAATATAATTACAGCGAAAATGTGAGTATGGATAAATTAAAGGAACATTTTGCACTTTGCACGGGTATGAATGCCGATGATTTTCTTGCTCTTGCCGTTGATAATCAGTCGGAGGAGCTGAATCAAAAGCAGAATACAATATCAAGACCCATAGTTTATCAGGATATTCTGTGCGGATTGTTTGACAAGAATCTTGCGTGTTTTGATTTGGAGAGCGAATATTCAAAAATGCTTGAAAAAGTAAAGCAAATCCCGAAAACGGGCGTAATGAAAAAAATATTTGAGTACTATGAATCGCTGCTTGTTATGATGAGGAGAAAATGTCATATCGGAGTTGACATCAGAAAATCATACAAGTCGGGAGATAAGAAAGCGCTTGCCGATATGACGGGCGAGCTGGAACTGCTGAAAGGCGAGTACAGGGAATTTCATGATAAGGCATATGCTTGGTGGCATGAATTTAACAAGCCCTTCGGATTTGACTTGTTTGATATACGCATGGGCGGCACTCTTATGCGTATCGAAACGGCAGAGCGCAGGATAGGTGAATATCTTGACGGTACAATTGATAAAATTGATGAGCTTGAAGAAGAAATTCTTTGGTATAACGGTAAATCAAATGTAAATAAGCTTGTATATGAGCAGATGTACCGTCAAATTTCAAGTACTGCAAATTATTTTTAATTTATCTATTTTTAGGCGGAAATATGGTTATAATACATATACAGACCGCTTAATTTGTGAAGAAAATATTGCCAAATTGTTAAAATTTAAAAAAATGCTTGACAAATAAAATAAAAAATGGTATTCTTTGAAAAAAGAGAATATAAGTATATTTTATGGGGAGCCAGCTGTCTGTAGGGCAATGGCTCCCTTTTTGTATATGTGGTAAGGAGGTGACGGCGGTGGCAACGAAAGCCGTTGAAGCAGTTTTAAAAAAAGAAAACTTTATCGACACCATGATTGCCGACGCAAGAAAAAATGCCGATACTGTGATTGAGCAGTCCAAAAAGACGGCGGAGGACAGGCGAAACACTGTTTTGGCAGAGGCAAAAATGAAAGCGGACAGCATTTTGAGCAATGCAAACGCAGAGAGTGAGAAAATCAGAAAAAAAGCCGAGGAGGAGGCACAGAAACAGCGTGAGCTGTTACTAAGCACCAAGGATGGTTTTATAAAAAATTCAACGGAAGCGGTTAAAGACGCTGTGATTTGAAGTGTGCATCGGAAAGAAGGTGTGATATATGGCAAAGCTTCAAATGCAAAAAATAGAGATAGTGGCGCTTTTGGAGGATAGTCAGAATCTGATAGAAAGATTGCAGCGGCGGGGGGTCGTTGAGCTTTACGATGATGACGACGAGGGCTCGGTAAAGCTGAATACGAATGCAATTACAGCACAGTTTGACAGGAGTATCGGCACAGCGTCCGCCGCTCTTGAACTGGTGAGGAAGTATTCAAACGAAAAGCCGTCTATGTTTGACGCACTTAACGGCAGAAAGGCAATATCTACGGACAATTTTGCCGAAAACAAAAAACGTACCGATAAGACGCTCTCAAGCTGCCGTACGATTGTTGATTACGACAAGAAAATAAAGGAGCTGCAAAATGCAGTTGTAAAGGCACAGACGAGAATAGATATGCTGATTCCGTGGCAGAATATGCCGCTTGCCCAAAACTTTACGGGTACGAAAGCAACGAGCGTTTTCATAGGAACTGTGCCGGGGATTGTTGATAAGACCGCTATTGAAGATGAGCTTGAGTCGCTTGCTGATGTTGAAATTATTTCGGCAAGAAAAGAGCAATCCTGCATAGTTGTTACGTGCTGCAAAAGCGATACGGAAACGGTGCTTGAAAAGCTTCGGGATTTGGGATTTGCAAGGCTTACAAATATGAGCAAAAAAACGCCGCTTGAAGAAATATCCGATTTAAAGTCGGAAATTAACGAAAATCAAAAAAGGATTTCCGAATACGAATGTAAGATTAAATCATTTATCGGACTTAAGACCGATATAGAATTTCTTCTTGATTTTCTGAATATGCGCAGGGATAAATATAAGGCGATAAATAAGCTCGCAATGACAAATCAAACGGTGATTATCAGAGGATATATCCCGAAAAAATACGTAAACGGGCTTATAAAGGAATTTGAGAGCAAATATACAGCGGCAATCACGGTAACGGACCCGAGTGAAGATGACGATGTTCCCGTGCTTTTGGAAAACGGAAAATTCTCCGAGCCTGTCGAGGGCATAACGGAAATGTACGCACTGCCGAATAAGCATGATATTGACCCAAGCTCGGTTATGGCATTTTTCTATTATCTGTTCTTCGGAATGATGCTTTCGGATGCAGGCTACGGCTTGGTAATGCTTATCGGAACAACGGTTGCATTAAAGAAATTTACGGTTGAGGGGTCGCTCAAACGCAGTCTGCAAATGTTCAGATACTGCGGAATTTCAACGCTTATATGGGGAGCGCTGTTCGGAAGCTGGTTTGGTGATTTGCCGCAGATAATAGCTTCAAATTTCTTCGGTAAAACAATAGAAACTACGGCAATATGGTTTGAACCTCTTGACGACCCGATTAAACTGCTGCTGTTCAGCTTTGGACTTGGAATACTTCACCTGTTCTTAGGTTTGGCGGTGAATTTCAAAATACAGTGGTCGGACGGCAGAAAGCTTGACGCAGTATGTGACGTCGTTCCGATTTATCTGACTGTTTTGGGAGCCGCACCAATGGCGGCAAGCATTTTGGCAGATGTATCTCCGGCGCTTATAAATATCGGCAAATATCTTTTGATTATAGGCGTTGTGAGTGTTGTGCTGACATCGGGACGAAGCAATAAAAATATATTTCTCAGATTTTTCGGCGGCATATACGGTTTGTATAATGTTGCGACGGGATATTTGAGCGATATACTTTCATATTCAAGACTGCTTGCACTGGGACTTGCAACGGGAAGTATAGCGAGTGTTATTAATCTGATAGGCTCTATGCCGTCAAACACAGCCGTTAAAGCTATAACGCTGCTTGTTGTGGGAGTAGTCGGACACATTGCAAATATGGGCGTGAACTTGCTCGGAGCATATGTTCATGCCGACAGACTTCAGTTTGTGGAGCTGTTTTCAAAATTCTATGAGGGCGGCGGAAGAGCATTTGAGCCGCTTAAAGCTGATACAAAATATATAAAATTTGAAAAGGAGAATATTTATGAATAGTTTGGGTTTGGCATTGGCAATAACGGGAGCGGCATTTGCCGCATTGTTTGCAGGTATAGGAAGTGCAAAGG
This sequence comes from uncultured Clostridia bacterium, assembly GCA_934454215.1. Classification (GTDB taxonomy): domain Bacteria; phylum Bacillota; class Clostridia; order UBA1381; family UBA1381; genus Ornithomonoglobus_A. The sequence continues at coordinate 63,425 of CAKSGG010000005.1, read as the reverse complement.
GCGTAGGCTTGGTAGGAGAAGCGGCTGCGGGCTTGGTAAGTCAGGACCCGTCAAAATTCAGTAAGGCTTTGATTTTACAGCTTCTTCCGGGTACGCAGGGATTATACGGACTTCTTGTTGCGGTTCTGCTTTTAAGCCGTATAGGAGTTCTCGGCGGCGGCGCTCAGGATTTGAGCTTTACGCAGGGACTGATGTATTTTGCGGCGGCTCTTCCGATTGCGTTCGGCGGTCTGTTTTCGGGTATAGCGCAGGGCAGAGCGGCGGCAGCCGGAGTTGGAATAATTGCAAAAAAGCCCGATGAGAGCGGTAAGGCTATCATTATGGCGGCAATGGTTGAAACGTATGCGATTCTTGCACTGCTTATTTCAATTCTTATAATCTATAACATATAGAACGGAGCTTACGATATGAACGGATTGGAACAGATACTTTTAAAAATCGAGGACGACGGCAAAGCGGAGGCAAAAAAAATAACCGATGATGCGGAGCGTGAGTCGGCGGCGTATATTGCGGCGACGGAGGAATCGGCAAAAAAGGACGCAGAGATTATAATAAATGCGGCGCAGAAAAAGGCTCATCAGCTTATAGAAAACGCTGAAAGCGGAAGTCTGTCATATATAAAAAGGCAGGAGCTTGCGGCAAAGTCGGAGATTATTTCCGATTGTATCAGTACTGCACTGAAAGAAATGGAATCCGCACGGACTGATAAATATTTTGAAATGCTGTTTAAGCTGATTTTAAAATATTCGCATGAAAATCAAGGCGAGCTGCGTTTGAATGAAACCGACATGGAGCGTATGCCCCAAGATTTTATCGAAAAAGTAAACAAGTCTCTTTCGGAAAAAAATGCGTCTGTTATATTAGCTCAAAAGCCGTACGATATAAAGCCCGGCTGTGTGATAGCATACGGCGAGATTGAAGAAAACTGTACATTTGACGCTCTTATTGAAGAAAAGAAAGACGAGATTAAGGACAAATTATATAAAAGGCTTAATTCATAGGAGGAGAGAAAATGAATAATACGGAATACGCTTATGCGGTTGCCTGCGTAAGAGTAAAAGAAACCGAATTGATTTCTCAAGCGTTTACGGAACAGCTTATTAATGCCGCGTCATTTGATGAAATGAGACAAATTCTTATTGATAAAGGCTTTTCGGGCTTTGAAACGACATCGGATGCATCTGCCGCATTATCCTCCTATATGAATGATACATGGAATTATCTGGAGGATATTGCTCCCGATAAGGAAAGACTGGAATTTTTGATTGTGAAAAATGATTTTCATAATCTGAAAGCAATCATAAAGGGAATTGCGGTTGATACGGACGGCAGAAAATTATGTATGAAGCCGTGTATTATCAATATTGATGAAATGTATGATGCGGTTACTTCAAAGGGTTTTGATTTGCTGCCGAAATGGATTGCCGACTCGGCAAAGGACGGATATGAGCTGCTGACATCAACAATGGACGGCAGACTGCTGGATATGTTTCTTGATAAAAAATCAATGGAATGTATGCTTGAATTTGCAAAGGAAGATGAGTTTTCAAAAAGACTTGCCAACGAAACCGCAGCGCTTACCGATATAAAAATTGCGTTCAGGCTTGCGGCGGTGAATGCGGACGAGACTCTTTACGAATATGCTTTCTGCGAGTGTGAGGGCGTTGATACGGAGGAGCTTAAAAAGGCTGCGATGAGGGGAACGGAGCAGCTTGTTACGTATCTGAGCGGTACTCAATATGCTTTTTTGACGGAATCATCAGCCGCTGAGATTGAACGCAGGTGTGATAATTATATTACGGAAATGCTTGACGAAGCAAAGCGCATAAGCTTTGGCATAGAACCGCTTATCGCATATTACTGCGCAAGAGAAGACGAGGCTAAAAACATCAGAATTATTGCAAGCGCAAAATATGCAGGTATGCCGCAGAACGTTATTCGCGAAAGGATGCGTGATATGTATGTATAAAATAGCCGTTATGGGAGATAAAGACAGTATATACGGCTTTGCCGCACTCGGCATGACGATATTTCCGGCGGAGGAAAGCGGCGAAGCGGCAGACATTCTGAAAAAGCTTGCGGACAATGATTTTGGAATTATCTATATAACAGAGGAATTGGCGGCGAAAATATCAGATGAAATTGAACGTTATCGTTTTGTGAGCAAGCCTGCAATAATTCCGATTCCGGGGATTAAAGGCAATACGGGGGCAGGCATGGCGGACGTAAACAAGTCCGTTGAAAAGGCGATAGGTTCAAATATTCTCAAATAGGAGGAACATTATGAGTAATGGTACAATAGTTAAGGTCAGCGGCCCTTTGGTAATTGCCGAGGATATGCGTGACGCAAATATGTTTGACGTTGTAAGGGTAAGCTCGCACAGGCTCATAGGCGAAATTATCGAAATGCACGGCGACAGGGCAAGTATTCAGGTTTATGAGGAAACATCGGGACTCGGAACGGGCGAACCTGTCGAATCGACGGGCGAACCGCTCAGCGTTGAGCTGGGACCGGGGCTTATAGGAAGTATATTTGACGGTATTCAAAGACCGCTTGACGATATTATGAAAATATGCGGAAACAATCTTGACAGAGGCGTTGAGGTTGCGTCGCTGAAAAGAGATAAAAAATGGAAATTTAACGCTTGCGTAAATGTAGGCGATGAGGTTGAAACGGGCGATATAATAGGAACAGTTCAGGAAACCGATATTGTTCTGCATAAAATTATGGTGCCGTACGGTATCAAAGGCAAAATCAAAAGCATACAGAGCGGCGAATATGACGTTACGGAAACGGTATGCGTTATCGAAATAGAAAAGGGTGATAAAACTTTAACGCTTATGCAGAAATGGCCTGTCAGAAAGGGCAGACCGTATGCGAAAAAGCTTTCGCCCGATAAACCGCTTATCACGGGACAAAGAGTTGTCGATACCATGTTCCCGATTGCAAAGGGCGGCGTTGCGGCAATCCCCGGACCTTTCGGCAGCGGAAAAACGGTTACACAGCATCAGCTTGCAAAATGGGCAGAGGCTGATATAGTCGTATATATAGGCTGCGGCGAAAGAGGAAACGAAATGACGGACGTTCTGAATGAATTTCCGGAGCTGATAGACCCGCATACGGGCAAGTCGCTTATGGAAAGAACCGTGCTTATTGCGAATACCTCGGATATGCCTGTTGCGGCAAGAGAAGCGTCAATATATACGGGTATAACGATTGCCGAGTATTTCAGAGATATGGGCTACAGCGTTGCGCTTATGGCGGATTCAACGTCACGGTGGGCGGAGGCCTTGCGTGAAATGTCGGGCAGACTTGAAGAAATGCCTGGTGAAGAGGGGTATCCTGCATATCTGGGAAGCCGTCTTGCACAGTTCTATGAAAGAGCGGGACGTGTCATATCACTCGGAAAGAACGGCAGAGAGGGCGCACTCTCGGCAATCGGTGCGGTAAGCCCTCCGGGCGGAGATATATCAGAGCCTGTTTCTCAGGCAACGCTGAGAATTGTAAAGGTATTCTGGGGACTTGATGCAAATCTTGCGTATAAACGTCATTTCCCTGCAATAAACTGGCTTACAAGCTATTCGCTGTATCTTGATTTGCTTAAAAACTGGTACAGTGAGAATGTAGACGCCGACTGGATGAATTTGAGGGGCAGACTGATGAGCATTTTACAGCAGGAGGCAGAGCTTGAAGAAATAGTTAAACTTGTCGGTATGGACGCACTTTCGCCCAACGACAGACTGAAAATGGAAACGGCACGCTCAATAAGAGAGGATTTTCTGCATCAGCTTGCATTTCATGAGGTTGACACATATACAAGCCTTAAAAAGCAATTGTATATGATGAGATTGATTTTGGCTTATTATGATTTGTGCTGTGAGGCTCTTAAATCAAACGCACCGATTGAGGAATTGGCGGCATTGGCAGTACGTGAAAAAATCGGACGTTTCAAATACGTAAAAGAAGAAAATACCGATACGGAATATAATAACGTTATGCGTGAGCTTGAAAAAGAAGTGAACGCCGCAATGGGAAAGGGGGATAAATAATGCCTAAGGAATACAGAACAATCGAGGAGGTTGCAGGTCCGCTTATGCTTATAAAAAACGTAAGCGGAGTAACGTATAACGAGCTTGGCGAAATTGAGCTTGGCAACGGAGAAAAGCGCCGCTGCCGTGTTCTTGAGGTGAACGGCTCAAATGTGCTTGTTCAGCTTTTTGAAAATTCAACGGGTATAAATCCTGCCGAAAGCAAGGTAAGATTTTTGGGCAGACAAATGGAATTGCCCGTATCTCCCGATATGCTCGGCAGAGTTTTTGACGGACTTGGCAGACCGATTGACGACGGCCCCGAAATTGTTCCCGAAATGCGCCTTGACGTAAACGGCAAGCCGATGAACCCTGCCGCAAGACGTTATCCGCAGGAGTTTATTCAGACGGGAGTTTCGGCAATAGACGGACTTAATACTCTTGTAAGAGGTCAAAAACTACCGATATTCTCGGCAAGCGGACTTCCTCATGCACAGCTTGCGGCGCAGATTGCACGTCAGGCAAAGGTAAGAGGAAAGGATGAAAAATTCGCCGTTGTTTTTGCGGCTATGGGTATTACATTTGAGGAATCCAATTATTTTATAGATTCGTTCAGAGAAACGGGAGCGCTTGACAGAACAGTGTTGTTTATAAACCTTGCAAACGACCCTGCAATAGAAAGAATCGCAACGCCTAAAATGGCGCTTACGGCGGCGGAATATCTTGCATTTGAAAAAAATATGCACGTGCTTGTAATTCTTACGGACATTACAAACTACGCCGACGCACTGCGCGAGGTTTCGGCGGCAAGAAAGGAAGTTCCGGGCAGACGGGGCTACCCGGGATATATGTACACCGATTTGGCTACGATTTATGAAAGAGCGGGCAGACAAAACGGCAAGGACGGTTCAATCACCATGATACCTATTCTGACAATGCCCGAAGATGATAAAACGCACCCGATTCCCGACCTTACGGGATATATTACGGAGGGTCAGATTATACTGTCAAGAGATTTGTACAGAAAGGGTATAACTCCTCCGATAGACGTTTTGCCGTCTCTTTCGAGATTAAAGGACAAGGGAATCGGCGAGGGCAGAACAAGAGCCGACCACAGCGGAACTATGAATCAGCTTTTCTCCGCATACGCAAGAGGAAAGGACGCAAAGGAATTAATGGTAATTCTGGGCGAGGCGGCGCTGACCGATATTGATAAGCTGTATGCAAAATTTGCGGACGCTTTTGAGGAAGAGTATGTTTCACAGGGGTATGATACCGACAGGAGCATAGAGGAAACGCTTGATATAGGCTGGAAGCTGCTCAGAATTTTGCCAAGGAGCGAGCTGAAGCGTATAAATGACGAATATCTTGATAAATATTATGAGGAATAAGGCGGTGATTGCATGGCAGTTTTGAATGTAAATCCCACCAGAATGGAGCTTACAAATCTGAAACGAAAGCTGATTACCGCAAGACGGGGACATAAGCTGTTAAAGGATAAGCGTGATGAGCTTATGCGGCAGTTTTTAGATTTGATAAGGGAAAATCAAACCCTGCGTGCGGAGGTTGAGGCGGCGGTTACGGCGGCGAATAAAAGCATGGCTGTAGCAAGGAGTGTTGTACAGAATGAAATACTTGACGTTGCATTGATGTGCCCGAAGCAGGAAATGTATCTTGATATACAGGAAAAAAACGTTATGAGCGTAATTATTCCGCAGTATAAAATCGAATACAAAACGAGCAATCCTCATGACATTTATTCATACGGATATGCGTATACGTCGGGTGATACGGATAATGCAATAGCAGAGCTTGCGGCTGTAGGCCCTAAGCTGATACGGCTTGCGGAGGTCGAGAAATCATGCCAGCTTATGGCGTCGGAAATTGAGAAAACGCGCCGCCGAGTCAATGCTCTTGAACACGTTATGATACCAAGATATGAGGAAACGATTAAATTCATTACAATGAAGCTTGATGAAAATGAGCGAAGTACAACCGCAAGGCTTATGAAAGTCAAGGACATGATGATTGAAGAAAATTTAGAGGCAAAGCATAAAGCAGGGCAATAAAGAGAAACACGCCGTTTGGAACATAACAGTTTCAGACGGCGTGTTTTGCTGTTAATTTTTAGAAAAAATTTTTTATTTCATCATAACCAAATCCTACTTTATCGGCGGTGTGTGCGTCCGAACCGTATATATATTTTATGTTGTATTTTTTTGCAAGGTCAAGAATTTCATACTGAGGATAAAAGCCGAAGTTATCAAATTTTTTGTAAAGCGGCGCAGCGTTAAGTTCCAGATAAATACCGCTTTTTTCAAGCGCCGAAAATATATCGTCAAGTATATCAAAGCATGATGAAGCCTTGAAATTATCATCAATAAGCGGATATGCGTCAAATACCCACCTATAGACGTCAATGTGAGAAAGCGTATCGAATAAGCCCGATTTTGCGGCGCATAAATAATTTGATAAAACCATGCGTGCATATTCGGTTCTTGTTGTATTTTTTAAATCAATATGATACCCGTCTATGCTAAGATGCGATGACCCTAAAATATAGTCAAACTCACCCTGTGAAAGTACATTTTTTATTTCATGCTCGTAATAGGGGTGATAATCAATTTCAATTCCTGTTTTTATTGTGATTTCGTTTTTGTGCATGAGTGCAAGCTCTTTTACACGCTTGCAGTATTCGCCGACACAGCCGTCGGGGATTCTGTCAAATTCGTTATGCGTTATCGAAAACGGCATATGGTCGGTAAAACAAATTTCGTCAAATCCGAGCTGTATTGCACGGTTGATGAAATCCTCTGCCTGAGACGGATTATTTATTATATTCGGGTGAAGATGATAGTCTTTTTTCATGGCTGAGCTCCTTTGATTTTCTTATATTATAGCATATTAATTTTAAAAATTCAAGGCAAATTTTTTCTTGACACAGCAGAGAAAATTTGATATTATATCTGTAAGGATATTATTGGAAAGGTATGAATATATGAAAAAATACAAGGATGAAAAAGAAGGGCAAAGAGATTTTTATGAGGCTTATTTAGCATTGGTAAATAATGATTTGAGAATGGAGGATGTTTTGTCCGACAATACCGACGGTATAATTAACGGAAATTTACTTGAATTTAAAACAAATATAAATGATTTGAACGCCGTATTATTTCAGGCAATCAAGTATCAGTCATCATTCAGAATTAAGGGAAAGAGCATACCTGCAAATATGCTTTTAATTTCATTAAATGATAAAAAAGCGTATTTATATAAATCCGATGATTATTTGTCTTATATTGAAAAAGTATATCAGGGAGCCGCCTCAAAAGATAACAGCGGATTTTCTTCCGATAAGCCTGCCGCAATATATGATTACGGCAACGATTTAGATGAGGCAAATATGATTGATGTACTGCGCTCAAAAGAATTTACTAAAATCAATATAGATGAAAACTGTATTGTCGGCTGGGCAAACAGATATTACGCTGAAAATCCGTCAGCGAAAAAATCTGATTTTATTGGCGATGAAACGGGAAAGGTAAAAATTATCGGAGAAATCCGAGCGCCAAAACATTTTAAGCAGTTTATAAATCCATATACAGGCAAGGACAATGTTAAGTTTAAATATCTCATGGATAAATTAAATGATACATTATCAAAGAAGAATTTGGGGGCTTTTTACACGCCCGAAAAATACTGTGAAAAATCTGTTGAATTGGTACGCAAGGCAATAGAGCGTGTACCTGACGGAAACGATTATGTTATAATTGACCGATGTGCGGGAACGGGAAATTTGGAATCAATGCTGTCTGATGAGGAATTATCGCATACAATAATTTCTACAATCGAATATTATGAGTATAAGGTTTTAATGCGTTTGTTCGGAGATAAAGTAAAGCATATAATACCGCCGACAGAAAAAGAAGATACCTTCAATATGGGACTTGTTCGGGGTGCAGACGCTCTGAGCAAGGAATATATTGACAATCCTGTTATTAAGCAATATATCGACAATCCTAAATTTACCGTTATACTGTTTGAAAATCCTCCCTATGCTGAAACGACATCTTTGGAACACCAAAGAACAAAGCAAGCTAAAACTTCATCAGGCTGGAAAAACAGTTATGTTGTTACCGAAATGAAAAAAGAGATTAAAGGCGCTGCTACAAATGATTTGGGAAACGCTTTTATCTGGTCAGCTTTTAAATATTATTTAAGACAGCCGACGGACAGTTATATAGTTTATTCGCCTTGTAAGTATTGGAAATCTCAGCATTTAATAAATAAAGAATTTATAGATGGGTTTGCGTTTAACAGAAAACATTTTCATACTAATATAGAAGCCTGCATTATGGTAGCACTGTGGGCTAATGTTGACAAAAGCATAGAGCATATAGAATTAAGCGGGGTTGATATAAAGGAAAACGGAGAACTGTCAGATGTTATTAAATTAGATATTAACCGTGTACATACGCTGTACAGTACAAAATATTATGACAGGCTTAATTTTAAAAATACTGAAACAAACGGTATTTTAACAGCATTAAACGGTGAAGAAGCAAATGATAATGTTAAAAAAAGGATTAAGCCTATATACAGTGATGAAATGCTGGGATATATGGTTGCAGACAGCGTTGGATTTGATAACCCTGACGCAAAGTCAAGCTTATTGGCTGCGGGCAGATATAATGGAAACGGCTTTTATTTAAGAAAAGATAATTATTTGGAAAAGCTCCCTATGTTCTGCGCCTCAAGATATATTACATATAATCGGGAATGGACAGAGCGTGCAAGAATTATGAAATCGGCTGACGGTTCGGAAAGATTTTTTGAAGATGTTAAAAATCATAAATTAGACACATTCTTATTAAAATGCTTGCTGTTTACTTGCCTTGAAATGCAAAATCATATGAGAACATTCACGGGGAGCGATGGCAGATTTTACAGAAACGAGCTTTGTTTAGATGATACAAACGGAGCGACAATAGCAACAGCCGATATAAAAAAGCTTTCGCCCGATGCGGCGGAGCAAAAATTGCTTGAACAGTGGAGAAAGGTTTTAGCCTCTGCCAAAACAACAAAAGAATATAACTCAAAATTAACCTACGGCGTATATCAGATTTTTGCTGAATTGGATATTTCATACAAGGACGAAGATACGGGAAAGACAGTATGGGTATATTCAGACTTGCACGGGCATTTGCAAACATTGAAAAGCCTTGTCAAAGAATATTATAATACTGAAATTGTACCGACGCTGTTTGAATATGAATTTTTGAAATAATACGGCAAATTAAAAAATGAGCTCGGCATATTATACCGAACTCATTTTTTTATTACATTGCATTGCTTTTCAGCTCACCGGGTTTAACAACCTGTCCGCTTAAGCGTGACTGCTCGGCTGCAAACGCAATCATGTGATTTTCAACGGAAATGTCTATTTCGCTTGTGCTTTCGTCGGTGATACCGTCGCTGATGTATTTGTATAAAGCGTCTACGATTCCGCCGTCTCCGCCGCCGTGACCGCCGAGAATTGATTCGTCAACTTCTTTGTCTGTAATCTCAATTGTTGTATGCTCTTTTGTTCTGAAGTTATAATAATCAAGGGTAGAGCTGTCGGCAGCGGCGTTGATTTCGCCCTCCGTACCCATTATTCTTACAACTCTGCCGCCTGCATTGAATGCGCACATATTAAAGGATACTACGGCTCCGCCGTCAAATTCAAGATTTACAACTTGATGGTCAACAACATTGTTGTTGCATTTGAATACGCATTTTCCGTATTGAGTGGTTTTCAAAACCTCTTTTATATCATCGTCCGTGGGGTGTATTTTCTTTGAAGAGGTACATCTGAACCAACTGTTATCCTTATCGTCCAAATAAAGCTTTACGGCATTGTACGGGCAGGTATCACCCTGCGGACAACCGTCTATGCAGTATTCGGGCGAGCCTGACGGTGCGTTCTTTTCGGTGAAATATGTAAGCGAGCCGAAGGATTGAACGTTTTTGCATTTTTTGCCGATAAGCCATTGAAGTATATCCATATCGTGACATGACTTTTGAAGAATCATCGGTGAGCTTTCGCCGCTGTTACCCCAGTTTCCTCTTACAAAGCTGTGACTTTGATGTATGTTTCCGACGCATTCGGTAGCGTGTATTGACATAACCTCGCCGACCATGCCGTCATCAATCATCTGTTTAAGCTTTTTATAAAAATCGGTGTATCTCAAAACATGGCACACGAGAACCTTTACATTATTTTCCTTTGCACATTTTTCAATTTCCAAACACTCTTCGGGTGTCGGTGCAACGGGCTTTTCAAGAAGTAAATTGTATTTTTTCTCAATTGCCAGCATTGCCGGTTCAATGTGCATTCTGTCCATAGTTGCTATTACCGCTATGTCCGCAAACTTCGGCAGAGCAAGAAGCGGCTTGTAGTCGTCAAAGCATACGTCATCGCTCAGATTCCATGTTCCCTTGATATAGTTTCGTCTGTCCTCGACAGGCTCCGCAACTCCGACAACTTCAAATTTTCCGTTTGTTTGTTTCATCAAATCGGTGTAGGTCTGACCTCTGCTGCCCGCACCGATAAGAATTACCTTTAATACCTTATCCATATATATTTCCGCCTTTCTTGATTTATATGTTAATCAGATTATAACATATAAAAAATAATATATCAATATAAAAAAAGCTCTAAAATATATGTTTTTGGGTCAAAAAAAGACAGCCCTTGCGGACTGCCCTAATATTAATTTTATTTTTTCATGAATGAGAACAGTCCGCCCTTTTCATACGGCTCACTGCTGTTTGAGAGAAGTGTGTAGCCCGTTGCGTTTATCGTTTCCGTCAGACGGTTTTCATCAAGCGGCTGTTCGCTGATAATAACCGTTTCTCCCTTTGAATGTGACGACGTTACTTTTTTTACGTCAAATGCGTTTCTGATTGCGTCATTTACGTGTGCCTCGCAGTGTCCGCACATCATTCCGTCAATTTTTAATGTTGTTTTTGTCATAATAATTAACTCCCTTCAAAATTATTTATGCAGTTTACAAAGATTCAGCCTTAATGCGTTTGACACAACGCAAAAGCTGGATAAGCTCATTGCCGCCGCTCCGAACATGGGATTTAAGGTAAGCCCCAATCCCACAAAACAGCCTGCCGCAAGGGGTATACCTATAACATTATAGATAAACGCCCAGAACAGATTTTCATGTATATTTCTAAGCGCCGCACGGCTCAGGCGTATTGCCGCCGGAACATCGGACAACCTGCTTTTCATAAGAACCACGTCCGCTGCGTCAACAGCAACGTCCGCACCTGCGCCGATTGCAATACCTACATCGGCACGGGTAAGCGCCGGAGCGTCATTAATTCCGTCTCCGACCATGGCAGTTCTGCCTTTAAGCTTTAAATCACGGATAACGCTTTCCTTGCCGTCGGGCAGAACGCCGGCGATAACCTCATCAACGCCTGCCTGCTTGCCGATAGCGTTGGCAGTGCGCTCGTTATCTCCCGTAAGCATAATTACTTTTATTCCCATGCTCTGCAATTCTCTTACAGCGTCGGGACTGTCGGATTTAATTGTATCGGCAACCGCAATTATGCCCGTTAATTTATTTTCGGTCATAAACAGAAGAGGTGTTTTTCCCTGTTCGGATAATTCCTCAGCTTGTTTTTGAAGTTTTGGCGGAATTTCGGATTTGCCGCCGATGAATTTCATACTTCCGCCGACAATGGTTTTGCTGTTAAGCTTTGCCGTAAGCCCGTTCCCAGGCAGAGCGGAAAATTCGGTAACCTCATCGGGCGTTTTGCCAAGCTCCGTATATTTTTCCATGACCGCACGTGCAAGTGGGTGTTCGCTTTTTGCCTCAATAGCCGCCGCAGTATTGAGAAGTTCATCTTCCGTAATTCCGTCGGCAGGGATAATATCCGTTACTTTCGAGGCGCCTTCGGTAATCGTACCCGTTTTGTCGAGAGCGACAATGCTTACCTTTCCCGCATTTTCAAGAGTGGCGGCGGTTTTAAACAGTATGCCGTTCTTTGCTCCCACGCCGTTTCCGACCATGATAGCTACAGGCGTTGCAAGTCCCAGAGCGCACGGACAGCTTATAACAAGTACGGATATGCCTCTTGCAAGCGCATAGCTGAACTCACGTCCGAGCAGCAACCACACAATCAGAGTGACTATTGATATTGATATGACTATCGGCACGAAAACTCCCGAAACCTTATCGGCAACCTTTGCGATTGGCGCTTTTGTTGCGGATGCGTCACTTACCATTTTTATAATTTGCGATAATGTGGTGTCAACACCGACTCGCTTTGCCTCACAGCGTATAAATCCCGATTGGTTAATTGTCGCCGCCGATACTGAATCGCCCTCCGCTTTATCAACGGGAATACTTTCGCCTGTCAGAGCCGCCTCGTTTACGGCGCTTGTACCCTCCAGAACAATTCCGTCAACGGGAATGCTTTCGCCCGGTCTTACCACAAATATATCTCCCTTTTGAACCTGCTCTATAGGAACGGTGACTTCTTTTCCGTCACAAATTAAGACTGCATTCTGAGGAGCAAGTTTCATAAGGCTTTTGAGTGCGTCTGTTGTTCTTCCCTTGGATTTTGCTTCAAGCATTTTTCCGACTGTTATCAAGGTTAGTATCATAGCCGCCGATTCAAAATAAAATTCGTCCATATACATCATGACCGTATCCATATCGCCGACAGTCTGCGCTTTGGTCATTGCGAACAGAGCGTATACGCTCCATATAAAGGACGCAGTTGAACCGAGGGCGACAAGCGTATCCATGTTCGGCGATTTATTCAGCAGTCCTTTAAAACCGCTTATAAAGAATTTCTGATTTATTACCATTATAATTACCGTAAGCAGTAACTGAACCAAGCCCATTGCGACATGATTGCCGTCAAACCATGACGGGAGCGGCAGTCCAAGCATCATATGCCCCATTGAAAAATACATAAGTATTATTAAAAATATAACGGAGGCAATCAGACGTTTTTTCAGCTTTGGCGTTTCATGGTCGGCAAGAGCGTCATCGTCTGCCGTTTTTGCGCCCTTCAGATTTGCACCGTAGCCGGCATTTTTCACCGCTTTAATTATGCTTTCGGGCGACGTACTGCCCTCGACGTTCATGGAGTTTGTCAGCAGATTTACCGAGCAGGACTCAACTCCCGACACTCCCGAAACCGCCTTTTCAACTCTTGCGGAGCAGGCGGCACAGCTCATGCCCGTAATATTATATTGTTCCATTCGGAACACCTCGCTTTCAAATATGCTTTAAATCAATAATTATTATTTCCCATAATTGTTATTTCATTAATTTTTGTATCGTAGCTACAAGTTCGTCCACGACCTTGTCTTTTCCGTTTTGAATGTCACGGACTACACAGCCGTGTATGTGGCTTGCAAGAATTTCTTTGTTAAAAGCATTGATTGCCGCATTAACGGCGGCGGATTGTATAAGAATATCGTTGCAGTATGCGTCACGTTCAATCATTGCCTGTATGCCCCGAACCTGACCTTCGATTCTTTTAAGGCGGTTCATGAGCTGTTTTTTGTGTTCATCGGAGCGTATTGTATGCTTTTCGCATGAACAGCAGCATTTTTTTTCTTCCATAGCTAATCTCCTTGTCAATATACCCTCATGGGGTATTTTTATTATATACCCTTATGGGGTATTTGTCAAGAGAATTTTCAAAAAAACTTGACAAGCGGAAATTTTTTGTATATAATTTAATTATAAATTAAATAAAAAGGAGAATGTTTTTTGAAAATTTTATTAACGGATAGTGTGGGCTGACCGGGAGGTCGGCAAATACACACAATGCCTTTCCTCCCGTTTGGTTAAGCATATAGGAGGAAATAAAATGAATCGTGAAAATAAACGAAAAACCTACGAAAAAGGTTATTATAAAACACACGCCTGCCATGACAGCTTTACGTGTAAGGTTTGCGGCAGACTTGTAACGCCCGATAATGCGGGCAGCAATCATCGTAATCACTGTCCTAATTGTCTGTCAAGTCTGCACGCAGACGACGAGCGTGGCGACCGTGCCTCGGACTGCGGCGGTATTATGGAGCCGATTGCGGTATGGGTCAGGAAAAACGGAGAATGGGCTATAATTCATCGCTGCCGCCGATGCGGCAAGCTTAGCCTGAATCGGATTGCGGCTGACGATAATCCGATGAAGCTTATGAGCATTGCCCTGAAACCGCTTTGCGAGCCTCCGTTTCCGACGGAGCGCATTGAGGAAATGACAGCGCTTATGGGAGGCAGCGGAAGTATTCCGCACTGACAGGCAAGTAAGTTTTCGGAGCAGTATGCCGATAAAAAGGCTGCTGCTCTTTTTTCGCACATAATAACATATATTTAATTGTTTACATTGACGAAATGATTTGATTTTTGTTGACTTTTGACGGAATAACTGATAGAATAAAAATGTATTTTTGTAACACAAAATTAATTAAAAAATCCCGAAAAGGACTTGACAAAGATTATGAGCGGTGCGAAAATTTTACATACATACATACATACATACATACATACATACATACATACATACATACATACATACATACATACATACATACTAAAAATTGTCTCCTTTGAAAAAAAATATCGGCGGCGGTTGTGAGCGCAGCATTATGATATTTATTTTCAAAAGGAGATAAGGAATGGATACGATACTTTACATAGAAATAAACATATTCATTCAGCATTTTAATTTTAACGACAATAGCATATAAGTCATCGGAATTTATGACGAATGGAAAATTGAAAAACAGATTTTTTTCGCTTTCGGTATGGTCGGTGGCGGCGGTGAATATTTTTGATATTATATGGAAAATCAGTACAGCGGGATTTTGGACTTTTCCTTTACATGCCGTTTGGCTTGCAAATTTCATGTATTTTATAAGCTTTGAAATGTCGGCGTATTTTTGGTTTCTTTATACGGAGGCTGCGGCAAAAAGCAAAATTTTTAAAAACAGGACGGGTATGATTATTGCGGCAATGCCGCTGATAATTCTGACGGTTTTGCTTATTGCTTCTTTGTTTGACGGGTGCTTGTTTTATATAGATGAAAATATGAATTACCACAGAGGATCGCTTTACTGCGTACAGCAGATTTTATCATACGGATATGTCGTATGTGCGTCTGTCAGAAGTCTTATAAAGGCGGCGGAAAAGAAAAATTATGTGCGCAGAGATGAGCTGCTTATACTTGTGTCGTTCTTTATTTTACCGATGATTTGCGGTATTCTGCAAACTGCTTTTCAAGGTGCGCCGATAACCTCAATTGGTGTGGTGGTTGCATTTCTGTCGGTATATATAAATTCTCTGAGGTCTGTTGTGGCAATTGACTCAGTTACGGGAATATGCAACAGAATGAGCCTGCTCAGGTATCTGGACTATAAATGCTCATCACTGAAAAAAGATGAAAGACTGTATTTTTTGTTTATTGATATTGATTCATTTAAAAGCATAAATGATATTTACGGGCATAATGAGGGCGACAGGGCGCTGAAAATGGTAGCGCATATTTTACAGGATATATGCTCGGAGACAAACGGCTTTTGCGCACGCTACGGCGGAGATGAATTTGCGATAGTGGAAACTCTGAAAAGTGACGAAGATATTGCATTGATAAGAAAGAAAATATATAATTCGGTTGAACGCAAAAGCGCAGACGAGGATTTGGCGTATTCAGTAAGCGTAAGCATAGGCTGCGCCGAGTATACGGAGGAAACGGACAGCCTGCAAGAACTTATATCATCAGCGGACAGTAAAATGTATGATAAAAAGAACGGCAAAAAGAGACGCTCATATTAATAATTAGAAAATTAAAAAAGGAGTAGATGAATTATGCCGAAAAGCAGGGATGATATTTTAAGGCATATATCCGAGGGCGAAATAGCGGAACAACTGCTGATGGAATATTTTGACGGCGCTGTGCTGATAGACACAGCGGAGGACAGAATAATTCAGGTAAGCGAATATCTGACGGGAAAACTGAAAAAGCTTATAAACGCACGTATTAATTCGTATACGGTTAATATGGAGCGTTTGATAGATATATTCGTTCCGAGCGAAAACCGACAGCCTCTGAAAGAAAGCATGAGCTTGGAGTGTGTAAAAAGCAAGCTTGATGTGCAGAAAACATATAATGTTGATTTTCAGATGAAGCTTGGTACAAGTGACGATATATTATATAAACGTATGTGTTATCGGTACTTTGACGGCTGCCGGGATATTGTTATTCTGCTTTGCGAGGATACGTCAAACATTATTACGAGCGGTATAGACCCTTTGACGGGGCTTTATGATTCGACGGGATTTCATAAGCAGGTAGAAGAATGGCTTGAACATAATCCCGGCAGAAAATACCGTATTCAGCGTTATGATATAGATAATTTCAAGGACATTAACGGAGTTTACGGATATTCAATGGGGAATAGGCTGCTTAGGGATTTAGGTCATTACATGAAAAAGTATGATAATAAGGACAGTATTTCAGCTCATTTGAATGCCGACCATTTCGTGCGTTTCTGTGCTGAGGATTCATTGACGGTACAGGAATATTACGACGCTTTTAAGACGTGCTTTGATAAGTATGAATTGAAAATTCCAATATCAATTCATGTGGGAGTTTATGATTTGTGCGAGCCATACTGTAATTCGTTTGTCATGAGTTATAAGGCACTGCTTGCACTGCAATCGGCAAAGGGGAAATTTAATAAGCCGATTGCTTATTATGAAAAGGGAATGATGGCTCTTGAAATAGAACAGCAGGAGGTTTTGAACGACGTTGACAAAGCGATTGCAAACAATGAGTTTGAAGTATGGTTTCAGCCTCAGATTAATTATCGGACAAAAAGCTTAATGGGAGCGGAGGCGCTTGTGCGCTGGAGACATCCGGAAAAAGGACTTATTCCGCCCGATTCGTTTATTCCTGTTTTGGAAAGCAGCGACAGAATAAGCGATGTTGATAAATACGTAATAGACAAGACTTGTGCATATATGAGCAAATGGATGAAGCAAATGCCGGAACAGCCGATAGTATCGGTTAATCTGTCAAGACTTGATATTCAGCGCTCCGAATTTGCGCAAAAGCTTAAAGAGATTGTGGATAAGTACGGTATACCTATATCAAATATACATCTCGAAATTACAGAAAGTGCTTATATGGAAAATTCGGAAATGATGATAGCGGTTGTCAATGAATTGCGCAAAAAAGGATTTATCATAGAAATGGACGATTTCGGGTCGGGATATTCTTCGCTCAACACATTAAAGGATATTGATATTGACGTGCTGAAAATTGATATGAAATTTCTTGCGGGAGACCGCAACACAGAGCACAGCAGAGTGATTATATCGTCTGTTATAAGCATGGCGACTGCGTTGGGACTGCCGATTATTGCGGAGGGCGTAGAAACAAAGGAACAGGCGGATATGCTTTTGGGATTCGGCTGTGAGCTTATGCAGGGATATTATTTCAGTAAACCCATTCCGCCGAAAGAATATGAAGAAAAATACTTGAAAAGGCTATGAATAAAAAACGCACCTGATAGGTGCGTTTTTTTATTATCTTTTTCCGGCAAGCTCCAATGCAATGTTCCCGAGCATAAGCCCTAAATTTCTTGCAGGCCAAGCAATAGTATCGAATTGTTCATCGGGGTACGGATAATTGCCGACATAAGGGCAAAGCTCGATAGTCATAGCCATTGCACGCTTATAATAACGGGCGTAATCCGTCAGACATCTGCCTATTCCCGTTGTACTGTCGGGAGGCATACGCATAAAGCCTATTTCATTGCATATCCTGTCAACATACGGCTTGTGCTTTGATACAAGGTCACGGTCGCAGTTTCCATCCATCCAGTATATAACCTGTCCTTGATTATGGAAAGAAGCGAGAATTTCAAAGTCGGTATTATCAATCAGATTTACCATTGCTTTTGTCTCCGACTCGCTGCCGCCCTCGGGACCGCCGTAGCTTGACGAATTGGGAGTATCTCCGTTGGGAACCCACAGAACGGGGAAGTTGGCATTAAGATTTACGCCGTTTGTATTTGATTTCCAGCACCTATTGTTTAAAGCATTTTATTAAGGAAAGCTTTTGTACGTTCGTTCTGCGGATTGTCGATTACCTGCTCGGGCGAGCCTTCCTCGGCAATCACGCCGTTATCCATGAAAATTATTTTATCCGCCACGTTTTTGGCAAATTCGATTTCATGCGTAACAATGACCATTGTCATGTGCTTTGACGCCAAATCCTTGATTACCTTCAGAATTTCGCCCGTAAGCTCGGGGTCAAGCGCCGATGTGGGTTCGTCAAAGAATAAAATTCTCGGATTGAGTGCGAGCGCCCTTGCAATAGAAACACGCTGCTGCTGACCGCCCGAAAGCTGACATGGGTAATGGTCGGTTCTTTCGCTCAGTCCTACTCTGGCGAGCAGGTCAAGAGCCGTTTTTTCAATTTCATCATATATCTCTTTTTTACGGCTGGTAAAATCGGACCGCTCCTTTGCAAGCATTTTCGGAGCAAGAATTACATTTTCAAGAGCCGTATACTGCGGAAAAAGATTGAACGACTGAAACACCATTCCGAAATTAAGCTGACGTTCCCTTATCTGTGACGGTGTAAGCTTATCCTTTGAGCCGGCGTCAAATATACATTTTCCGTCAACGAAAACCTTGCCGCTTGTAGCTGTTTCCAAGAAATTTATACAGCGCAGAAGTGTGGTTTTTCCGCTGCCCGACGAGCCGAGTATGGCGAGGATTTCGCCCTCCTGCATTGAAAAATCAACGCCCTTTAAAACCTCTGTCTTTCCGAAACTTTTATGCAGATTTTTTACTTCCAGTATTGCCATAGCCAAGTCTCCTATCCCTTGTAATAATCAAATTTTTTCTCAGTGTAATTAAGCGCCAGCGTTAAAATTCCGCACATTGCGAGGAAAAACAGACCCGTTGAAAACAGCGGCCATATAAGTCCCTGCTTTGTGAAACGTTCGGCGCACATGATTATTTCCGCAACGCCGATTACTCTTGCAAGAGACGTATCCTTGACAAGCGTTATTATTTCGTTTCCCATGGGAGGAACAATTCGTTTTACAACCTGCATAAGAACCACCTTGAAAAATACCTGCGTGCGTGTAAGTCCGAGTACCTGTCCCGCCTCATACTGACCTATGGGGATGCTTTCTATTCCGCCTCTGTATATTTCGGAAAAGTAAGCGGCGTAGTTTATCGTAAATGCAAGCAGAGTTGCCGACATTCTTGACAGGTGATTAAAGCTTAACCCGAATTTTGAGGCTATCAGCCCCGGTGCGTACAGCACTACAAAAAGCTGGAGCATAAGGGGAGTACCTCTTATAATCCATACAATTGTTTTAAAAAGCCATTTCAGCGGCTTGAATTTTGACATTGAGCCTAACGCAATAAGCAATCCGAGAGGGATTGCAAAAATAAGCGTAACGGCAAAGATTATTAAATTTTCACGAAAGCCCAAAAATAAAGATGTTATCTGTTCCATATTATCCTTTCTCCGATAAACCCAAAAAGCCCGCCGCCGTCAATGCGGCGGCAAGCGGGGGTATATATTCTTTAAGTTATTTTACAAGCAGTGAGTCGGCAAGCTTGTATTTGTCTGCGATAGTCTTTAATGTACCGTCTGATGCAAGCTCCTTGATTGCCTCGTCAACCTTAGCCGTTACGTCCGAGCCTTTTCTGAACGCTGCGCCGTATTCTTCCGCATCAAAGCCTTTGTCAATAAGAGTGAGGTCGGCATAGTCCGTACCTTCGCCGGTTGAACCCAAAGCCATGATGTAGTCAATAACAGCAACATCGCTTACGCCCGCTTTAACGTCCATAAGTGCCTTTGCCTGTGAATCAACAGGGGTAAGTTCCGCCGTTTTGAAGAACTCGTCCGAATTTACGGTTTCTTCGCCTGCCGAACCCGATTCTGCGGCAACCTTAGCGCCGTCAACGCTTTCCTTGTATTTATCGGCGTTTTCCTGTTTTACGACAAGAACCTGTTTGTTTTCCATATAAGGTATTGTAACCGACATATTTGTTTTGCGGTCTTCCGTTATTGTCATACCGTTCCAGATACAGTCGATTGCCTTTGAGCTTAGCTCAACCTCTTTTGAATCCCAGTTGATTTCCTGGAACTTTGGTTTAACGCCGAGCTTTTCGCATACGGCTGTTGCAAATTCCGTTTCAAAGCCTGTCAGTGTGTCGCCGTCCATGTAATTTAACGGGTTTATTATTGTATATCCTATAACCATTTCGCCCTTATCGGTTATGTACTGCAAATCCGAAGCTGCCGTATCGGTTGACGTTGTTGCTGATTTGCTTCCGCATGACGCAGCGGACAGTGCAAGCATACCTGCTAAAATGATTGATAAAAACTTTTTCATGATTAATTCCTCCCAAATTTTTTGACCTTTGTTTTAGTACTCTGCTATTTTAACACTTTAATGTGCTAAAGTCAAGGGATTTTTTGAAATTTCTGCATTTATGTAATATAAGTACAAAAACGCAGATAAAAATGCGCATTTTATATAAAATATAACCAAATTACGGGTTCTTTCTGAATTTTAAAGGGGATAAGCCGTATTTCTTTTTGAATTGCTTTGAAAAAGCAAACCTGTCATCATAGCCGACCGCACTTGAAATATCGCCGACCGACAGACTTGTGTCCGCAAGCAGATTTTTTGCATATTCAAGCTTGCAGTTTATGATATATTCGACGGGCGACATATTGATTTCTTTTTTGAAAAGCCTGTATAAATATGAATGTTCAAGTCCCGCACATCTGCACAAATCGTCAACGCTTACTTTATTATGGAGATTCATTTTAACGTATTCCTTACAGGTTTTGACGTATTCGGAGGAGGGAATTTTTATCGGCGCAACTGTATTTTGATTGTATTTTATCATTGTTCCGAGCAGTGATATTACCGCACCGCAGACAAGAAATTCGTTATTGCTTTCATCAAGCTCAACTATTTGTTCAAGCTGTCTGGCGATTGCCTCGGGATTGTCGGTCGTATATATCGGATTGTCGGGTGAAACTCCTACGCTCCTGAGAAAATAATCCGCCATGCCGCCCGAAATATTAAACCATATGTAATACCATGGGTCGTCCTTGTCCGCCTCGTAATATCCGCCTGTTTCGTCAATGATAAAAAATGCGCTCCCTTTTTCGAGATGATATGTTTTGCCGTTTCGCACAAATTTGCCTTTTCCGCTTACAATATAGTGAATCAGGTATTTATTGCTAAATCCGACCGAGAAATTATGCCCCGGCGTACATTTCTGACTTCCGACAAAATTTATTGAAATATTATCAAACATATAGTAGTATTCCATTTATATTCAACTCCAGTTTAAGCAATAAAAATACATATTTAAGCAATGTTATTACATTTACAATTTTTATGATAGCATATATAATTGGAAATGTCAATAGAAATAACCGCTTACACAGAGGGAAGGAGGATTAATATGTTGGTAAATAAACCGCCTATGGGCTGGAATTCATGGAACACATTCGGAGGAGGCATTGACGAAAAGCTGATTATTGAAACGGCTGACGCAATGATTGAGCAGGGTTATGCGGATTTGGGATATGAGTATGTCATAATCGACGACTGCTGGGCGTTAAAAGAACGCGACAAGAACGGAAAACTTGTTCCCGACCCGAAAAAATTCCCTCACGGAATGAAATACGTTTCCGATTATGTTCATTCAAAGGGATTAAAATTCGGTATGTATTCGTGCGCAGGCGTTATGACGTGCGGAGGTTATCCGTCAAGTTTCGGGCATGAATATGAGGACGCTAAACAGTTTGCGGAATGGGGAGTTGATTATCTGAAATATGATTTCTGCTATTTCCCGAAAACGGCTGACTGTAAAAATGCGTATCTTACAATGAGTATGGCTCTGCGCACCTGCGGACGTGATATTTTGTTTGCGGCGTGCAACTGGGGCGTTGAAGAGCCGTGGAAATGGATGCGTTCAATCGGAGTTCATACATACCGTTCAACGGGAGATATTTTTGATAAATACGTGTCGATGCGTGATATAGTACAGAGCCAGGAAAACAATTTCTCAATGTCTGCACCGCAGTGCTTTAACGATATTGATATGCTGACTGTCGGAATGTACGGAAATGGATTGGTCGGAATCGAAAACGGCTGTACGGACGAGGAATATACAATGGAATTTGCGCTGTGGTGTATCTACGGAGCGCCGCTGATAATCGGCGGAGATATACGCAGTATGAGCGAAAATGCGAAAAAGCTTTTGCAGAATAAGGAGCTTATAGCGATAAATCAAGATGCGGAATGCAGAGAGCCTTATAAGCTTGATGCCCTCAGTCATGAGAAGGACAGAATAGTGCTGTTTAAAATTATGGATAACAAGGAATATGCAATTATGCTTGTGAATTATTCCGACAGTAAAATAAAAATAGCTGTTTCGCTCAAGGATTTGGGAATGCCGTATGAATGCGGAACAGGACTTGAACTGCACAACGTTATTACGGGTGAGGAAAAAGGCATTGTAAGAGATTATTATGCGGAGGACGTCGAGGGTCATTCGTGCGTTGTGTTAAAAGGAAAGGCAGTAAATGTGTAATTGCTTTAAATGCGGAGCGGAGCTTTCAAACGATGAAATAGGCTTATTTAAAAAGCTTGTGAACAGGGGAGCGGATAAATTTATGTGCATAGAGTGTATGTCTGAATATTTTGAGGTTTCCGAATCGGCGCTGCGCGATAAGATAGAACAGTACAGAAGCATGGGCTGCACGTTGTTTGCGTAAAAAGGCACAGACCGTTCTTGAACTACACATAAAACGCACCACTCGGAGTACGCAAGTACGCCGTCGGGTGCGTTTTATGCGTTCTGCACTCTTTTTACGCAAACATTTAATTAAATTTTGCAAAAACTCTTGAATTATTTTCCCTTTTGTGATATAATATCATAGCCACACAACTTAACATAGCATTTTTTGCTGTATAAAAAATATTGTATGTTTGTATAAAAAAATAATTACAAAATAAAATAATAAAATCGTATGTATTTGTAAAAAATACATTCTCCTCAACGATGTATTATTTTGTTTTGTATATTTATATTTAATATTTTGCAAAATGCAGAATGCCTATATGGTATTTCTAAAGTGCAAGTTGAAGTTGTGTGGCGCAACGGAGCAATGTATTTTTATGTGCGTTGTTCCTTACGGTCGGCGCACTTTTTTAATGCGTATTTTTAGAAAAATCATAATAAAAAGGGGTTATTTTTTATGAAGAAAAAGCTTATTTTATTTCTGGCGGTGCTGACGGCGGCACTGCTCAGCACCGCAGTTTTTGCGAGCGGTGACGTTAAGGTTAATTTAAACGGAAATATGCTGGATTTTGATGTTCCTCCGCAGATAATGAACGGCAGAACAATGGTTCCCATGAGGAAGATTTTTGAGTCGCTCGGCGCAACTGTTGAATGGAACGGCGGCACGCAGACGGTTACAGCAAAGAAAATCGGCATGAAGGTTATAATGACCGTCGGAAGTAATGTTATGCAAGTAAATGACAGGGAAGTTTCACTCGATACGGCGGCTTGTGTTACGGACGGAAGGACACTTGTGCCTGTCAGAGCAATTGCGGAGGCATTCGGAACAGATGTGAATTGGGACGGAAACAGCAGTACGGTTACGATTTCGAGGAAAAATGTTGATTATCAATCAGCTTTGAACAGATTGAGAAATGGGCTGTGGGCAATGGGTCAGAGAAACGGTTCCAAATTTTTTACGCAAAGGTTTGACATTAATATGGGTTACTCAATGATTACGGATATGGAGGATACACCCATGATAAGCATTTATCAAGAATCTGAAACGTATAAGATTTATTATGATTTGCTTTTCTTTGGGGATTTTGTATCATATGGTGTTACAGCCAAGCAAGGTGATTTGACGGTTTTGAATACTATATATGTTATATATCCGAATGAATCGGAATGGAAAGCAATACATAGCGACAGAGAGATAATAAATGATGAAACAAAAGCAGTAGTGGAGGCAGGAATGCCGACTTATCTTGCAGTATTTGACAGAATTTTTGCGATGCATAATTTAGGCTGCACGCTTGCGGATTTCGGAATATACTATTAAAAAAGAGGGCATAAGCCCTCTTTTTACATTTTCTGACGTCCCTCAAGCGCTTTTATAAGCGTTATCTTATCGGCATATTCCAAATCCGAGCCAATCGGAATACCGTGCGCTATCCTTGTGACCTGCACGTCAAACGGCGCAAGCAGCTTTGATATATACACAGCCGTCGCCGTACCGCTGACTGTCGGGTTCGTAGCCATAATAACTTCCTTTACAGTACCGTCCGTAAGGCGCAAAAGCAGCTCGTTTATCTTTATATCATCGGGCGTTATGCCGTCCATTGGCGACAGTGCGCCGTGAAGAACGTGATACACTCCGTGAAACTCGTTCGTCGATTCGATTGCGTTAACGTCCTCGGGACTTTCAACAACGCATATAATTGATTTGTCACGTTTGTGCGAAGAACAGATTTTACACGGGTCTGTATCGGTCAGATTCTGGCAAACGCTGCAAAAGCGTATCTGCTCCTTTGCCTCGGTCATTGACGACGCCATTGCCGCAACTTCCGAATCCGACATTCTTTCAAGAATGTGAAACGCTATACGCTCTGCGCTTTTTCTGCCGATGCCCGGTAACTGTTCAAATTTTTCAATCAGTGTTTCTATTGAAGAAGCGTGCATTTTAGAACAACCCCGGAATGTTAAGTCCGCCCGTAACTGCGCTCATGCCCTCAGCCATCATTTCATCGGCTTTCTTTATACCGTCGTTTACGGCAGCCATTACAAGGTCTTCAAGAGTTTCAACGTCCTCGGGGTCAACCGCCTCGGGGCTTATCTTAATCGAAACAAGCTCTTTCTTTCCGTTTACAACAACCGTAACGGCACTGCCGCCCGATGTAGCCTCAACAGTCTTATCTTCAAGCTCATTCTGAACCTTTTCCATTTCCTCCTGCATTTTCTGAGCCTGCTTGATTACATTGCTCATGTTCTTGTTAGTGTTCATTCCCGAACCTGAAAAACCTTTGTATTTTCCCATTTTTTTAACCTCTTTCTTTTTTATTCTTCATCATCGTCTTTGACCTCTTTGCTTTCCAGAAATTCCTCTTTGTCATCATCAAATGAAGATTGTGAAAAGCTTTCCTCGGCTTTGCCGTAATTCAAAAATTCACGTTCATCGGTGGTGTCGATTATTTCGGGAAAATTCTGAATTACAGACTCAAGCGGGTCTTGATTTGCATTATTATTTAAAGGATTATCCGCCGCATTGTCCGTAACGGGCGGAGCGGGCGGCTTCAAATCCCAAAAATCTATTATATCTTCCGAGTTAAGGTCGTCATATAACGCAACCTTAATCTGGCAGTCCGAGCCTGTCGCCTTGTAAAACCACTTTTTTATATCAGCCATATATCTGACTGCAAGGTTTTTTGAAAGGTTTTCTTCTTTTTTATAAAGAAGAATTATTCCGTCGGCGTCTATCGTTATATCCCTGTTCATAAGCGGAGCGGTAAGATGCGGCGCACCGCTGAGTATAGCTCTTACCGTGTTTGACCAGTTTTTTGCGATTTTAACCATCGGAAATTCGCTGTTAAGCTTGTCCGCCGGTATCGGATTATAAAGGCGCTTTGAAACCTCTTTTTTTTTCGGGGAAGGTGTGTCCTCTTTTTTCTCCGTTTTTACCGTTACGCCGTTTTTCAGCTTTTCTTCAATCGCTTCAATTCTTTTTTCAAGTCCTTTGTCACTGTTTTGAATGGGTGCCGAAAGTGATGTTCTTTTCAGCTTTTGTTCGATTGACGCAATTCTGTCATTTAGAGCCGACTGCGACATATCTATTTCGGGCTTTGCAAGCTTTATAAGCGCAAGCTCATATATTACTCTTGGCGATTTTATGAATTTCGATTCTGTCTGTGCGTCCGACAAAACAGAAATAGCGTGCGAAATCTTTTCAAACGTTATTTTTGAGCATTGACCCTTTATTTTTACAAGCTCTTCCGCACTGTAATCAAGCGTTTCTTCGGCGTTTGTGCTTACCTTTAAAATCATAAGGTCACGGAAGTATTTTATAAGCGAATCTATAAAGCTCCGCAAATCTTTGCCGTCCGAAAGCAATGTTTCTATTGTTTTTAATATATCCTCAACACTGCAATTTATTATTGCGTCAACAGCCGCATAAATACCGTCAAGCGTCGAAATGCCGAGCGTATCCGTAATATCCTTTGCCGTTACGGTGCTTCCGCATGAGGAAACAACACGTTCGAGATAGCTTAAACCGTCACGCATCGAACCGTCCGCAAGACGAGCTAAAAGCGTATATGCGTCGTCTGAAATGTCAAGTCCGTCGCCGTGCGCTATCTCTTTCATTCTTAAAATTATATCGGCAGGCTTTATGCGCTTGAAGTCAAAGCGCTGACATCTCGATAAAATCGTTTGAGGAACTTTCTGCGGTTCAGTTGTGGCAAGAATAAATATAACGTGCTCGGGAGGCTCTTCAAGGGTTTTCAGTAAAGCGTTGAATGCTCCGCCCGAAAGCATATGAACCTCGTCTATAATATATACGGTATATTTTGCCGTTGTTGCAACGTATCTTACATCGTCTCGGATTTCGCGGATATTGTCAACGCCGTTGTTTGATGCGGCGTCGATTTCCGTAACGTCAAGTATAGAGCCGTCTATAATTCCCCTGCATATTTCACATTCGTTGCACGGACTTCCGTCATGATTGTTAAGACAGTTTACGGCTCTTGAAAGCACCTTTGCGCAGGTGGTTTTTCCCGTACCTCTTGTTCCGCAGAAGAGATACGCATGACCTATTCTGCCGGTCATTATTTGATTTTTCAGTGTTTTTGTGATATGTCCCTGCCCGACAATATCTTCAAAAACCATAGGCCGCCATTTGCGGTATAATGCCTGATGCGCCATGTGAATACCCTCTCCCGTAACTGCAATCTATACGAAAAAACGCCCGCAGGCGCATATAAATTTCAAAATAGGCTCAAGCCGAGTTTACCGTAACACATCAAATACACTGCTTATTGCTGCTTGGTTCCCCATCTGACAAGGTTCGCAGGAGTTAATCGCACGGGCTCGACTGTCATCGCCAAAGCTTTTCAAATTACTCATCTATTATAATATATTTTTTCAAAAAGTGCAATACTTATTTGAAAATTTTTTTGGAATATTTCAATTTTTTTTTTCATATAATTGTAAGAGTATTGCGAATAAGCCACATATTATGCGGTTTTTGAACAATATTACAAAAATATTACATTTTTGTATATGTCAAAATGAACGGAAAAATTTATTCAAAAATTTTTAAAATTATATAAAGTGCATTAAAAAAATAAAATTACAAAATGTAAATTGTCGAATTTTTGATTAAACCTGTCATATTTTCGCTGTAGACAAAAATCTTAAATAGGCGTATAATGCTTTTGTAAATTTTTTGTAACACAAATGTAACAATAAACGGGGGTTAAAACATGGAAAGAAGTATATTGTACAAAACACAAACGACAAGGAATATGGAATTGGAATATTACATAATAATTGATGATACCCATGAGGGAGACTGCGAGGGCTACGGTGCAAGAATTATAAAAACCGAATACGGGGTAAAATCGGAAAAGTGTATTGAAAGCAGTCAGGTGAATAATATTTTCTATAAGAGATTTGATATAGAGAAGTTTATGGAGATATTGGTGCGGGGCGAGGTAACGCCGATGTCGCTCAAAGATATTGCGGAGGATTATGTAGAGGACAGGCTTTACGGAACGGCTATATAAAATATACTTGACGTTTCATTGTTCGGCTGATATAATATAAACAGACGTTTGAAATGGAGATTATCATGTATAAAATAAAAGAGACTGTAATAGTAGAAGGAACATACGATAAAATCAAGCTTTCGGGATTTCTCGACGGAGTAATTATGACAACGGGCGGATTTGCAGTGTTTAAAAACAATGCTGTGCGTAAAAGCATAGAGGAGCTTGCGAGAAAAACGGGTATAGTAATTCTTACCGACAGCGACAGTGCAGGCTTTAAAATACGCAGTTATATAAAACAGAATATTCCCGAGGAATATATAAAGCACGCATATATACCCGATATACACGGCAAGGAAAAAAGAAAGAGAACGGCGGGCAAAGAGGGGCTTTTAGGCGTTGAGGGCATGAGTGAGGAAATTATAATAGACGCTCTCAAAAAGGCAGGCTGTACCATAGACGGAAACGGCAGCGCACCGAAAGAAAGCCGAAAAATAACTAAAGCGGATTTGATGAAAGCAGGACTTTCGGGCGGAGAGAAAAGCGCCGAATTGCGGCGCAGGCTGTCGCATGAGCTAAAGCTCCCTGCAAAGCTGTCTGCCAATATGCTGCTTGATATATTGAACAGACTGCTTACATATGATGAATTTGCACAGCTTGCCGAAGAAATCAGAAAGTCTGTTTAAAGGCTTTTCGTACTTCGCCGGCAAGATAAAGAGAGCCGCATACGCATACAACGGAATTTTTTTCCGCAATGCCGAGCGCATATTCGACGGCTTTATTGCAGTCGGTGATTGCGATACCGTTCTTTTTTGAAAGGCTTAAAAGAATATCGGCTTTTTCACAGCGGGGCATAGGCAGTTCGGTCGTTATAAGCGTATCGGCTATTTCGGCAATTTCGCTCATGCATTCGCCGCAGGCTTTGTCCTCCATCATGGCGATTACAATAATAACGGGCTTGCCAAATGACAGCAGAGAGCGTTTCAGCGCACGTATGCCGTCGGGGTTGTGACCGCCGTCGATTATCAGATTATCCCGTATAAATTCAAAACGGGCGTTCCAATGCACGTTTTTTAAGCCGCTGTTTACGGCGTCGTCGGGGATTTCGATATTCATTCTGCGCAGTGCAAATATAACTTCAAGTGCGGCGGCGGCGTTCTGAGGCTGATAATCGCCTTTGAGTGCCAGCGGGTATTTTATGCCTTTGTATTCAAAACCGTTTTCAAGTATTGCGGTATGCTGTACTTCCGTAAGTACGGCATTATTTTTTTTGCATTCGTTTCTTATTATATGTATTACATTTTCATTCGGGTATGATACAACAGTTCCGTTCGGTTTTATTATTCCGCATTTTTCAAGCGTAATTTCTTCTGTTGTATTGCCGAGATATTGTGTATGGTCAAGCGATATTGAGGTTATAACGGAAACCAATGGGCAGGGAATAACGTTGGTTGCGTCAAGCCTGCCTCCCATTCCCGTTTCGAGAACGACAAAATCACAGCCTTTGTCATAGAAATATAAAAATGCGGCGGCGGTTATAAAAGCAAATTCTGAAATGGATATATCGTTTTCGGTCATGACATTTTTGACGTGTGATGTATATTCCGCCAAATCATCATCGGGAATATTTTCTCCGTTTATACGGATTCTTTCATTAAATACCTCTATAAACGGTGATGTGAACAGACCTGTTTTATATCCTGCGCTTTTTAAAATTTCGGCTGTGACGGCGCATACCGAGCCTTTTCCGTTTGTGCCGGCAACGTGTATGAATTTCAGCTTATTCTGCGGTTCGCCGAGCAGATAAAGCAGCTGTGAGAGCCGGGCATTGCCGAGGGGGCGTATGAATTTCGGTATTGAATGTATGTAGTCGATTGATTCTTTATAGTTCATTTTACTCATTTCTTTCTGTTTTATTGTGATTAGTATAGCATAAAGTTTCTTTTCAGTCAATATATACCGCAAAAATTGAAAATTTAACATAAAAGGCGGAAAAAAGACTATTGACTGAGAAATCAAACGGTTGTAAAATATAAATGTAGGTTTATATTGGCGGGGTGTTGTATATGTATATAAAAAATAATTCAACGGTGTGCTGTCTGGGTGATGGCATAACGGAGCAGGGGTACTGGATACATGATATGATGAATTACTTTGCCGCAGTAAAGCCTGATGATAAAATAAAGCTGTATAACTGCGGTATTGCAGGTGCTTCGGCTGAAAAGGCGGCGTATTACTTTGCCGATGAAATTATGTGGACAAAGCCCGATTATGTATTGATATGCTTAGGAGCAAACGATATAGGCTTGAATCTGTACGGGAACGATACCAATGCGGAAATTCTCAAAAAAAGAGAGAGCTGTATGAATAACTACAAAAAATATTTGAGAATCGTTGCGGAGCTTATTGAAAATCTCGGTATAAAGGTAATATTTACAACAGGGTACATAAGCGATATTCACAAAGAAAACGGCGCATATTCGCAGATAAAGACGGCGTATGATGAGATTTGCGGATATAACCGCAGACTGGCAGGAGATAATATTATAGATATTTACGATGAACTTTGGAAAGAGTATGAAAGACTGAACGCCGAGGGAAAAGACTTCTTCCAGCCTGACGGAATACATCCGAGCAGATTGGGTCACGCCGTGATTGCGGCGGCAACGCTTAAAGCGCTTGGATATACCGAAAATATATCGGTTGACAGTATGATTGAAAGAACGCCTTTAAATGCGGACAGATTCGATGATGAAAGGCGTTTGAGAAATATTTCGTTTGTCAAATGGGGAATGTTTCATCCGCTGTCGCAAAACGGCTCGGAGGTTGATTTCAAAATACTTGACAGAATTTACGAAACGTCGGAGCGGGAAATGAAATGCCGTATATCGGACTACCGCAGACTTCATGACAAGGTGAATGTTCTGAGAAAGATACTTGTATCAAAAACAGAAAAGCCCGTATCGGCTTTTGCGCCGTCGGACGCAGATAAAAAGATAATGTCGCATTATGAGGAAATTACATTTAAAAATAAATTTTAGGAGGAATAAATTATGGCAGAATTAAGATGGAATCCGTTGACAAAGGATTGGGTTATGATAGCGTCTCACAGACAGAACAGACCGCAGATGCCGAAGGACTGGTGTCCTTTCTGCCCGGGGTCGGGAAAGGTGCCGGAGCATTTTACGGTATATAAATATGATAATGATTTTCCTGCACTGTCGCAGAATCCGCCCGAACCCGATGATGTTGAAACGAGAATTTACAAGACAAAGCCGTCATACGGCAAGTGCGAGGTAATACTGTATTCGCCCGAGCATACGATAACAATGCCCGAGCTTCCTGTTTCACATATCAGAGAGATTGTGGATTTGTGGGAAAACAGATTTGTTGAGATTTCGCAGGACGAAAAGATAAAGTATGTGTTTATCTTTGAAAACAGAGGCGATGTTGTCGGCGTTACAATGCCGCATCCTCACGGTCAGATTTACGGCTATTCGGTTATTCCGAAGAAAATAGAGCTTGAAATGCAGTCATGCAGGGAGCATAAAGAGGAAACGGGCGATTGCCTTATCTGCGATATGCTTGAAGATGAAGTGCAGGCTAAAGACAGAATTATATTTGAGAATGACGATTTTATAGTATTTCTGCCGTTTTTCTGTGAATATCCGTACGGAATATACATTGCCGCAAAGCGCCATATTCAGAATCTTACGCAGATGACCGATAAAGAAAAGGACAGCCTTGCTCAAACTCTGAAAGAGGCAACGGGAACGCTTGACAGCTTGTTCGATTACAAGTTCCCGTATATGATGTGTATGTATCAGAATCCCGTAAACGGTGAGGATGCGTCGGAATATTATCATTTCCATATTGCATTCTATCCGCCTATGAGAAGCAAGGACAAGGTTAAATATAACGCTTCGTCCGAAACGGGTGCATGGGCCCACTGCAATCCCACAGCACCGGAGGAAAAGGCAAAGGAATTGAGAGAGGCGCACGAAAGATTTTTAAAAAAGCTTTAATTTTAAGGGGACTGACGCAGTCCTCTTAAACGGAATAAAGGAGAGAGTTTCGTGAGAATAGATAAATATTTAAAGGTGTCAAGACTGATAAAGCGCCGTGCGGTTGCGAATGAAGCCTGTGACCAGGGCAGAATCAGCGTAAACGGCAAGGTCGTAAAAGCGTCCTATGATGTTAAAGAGGGCGATATAATGGAAATCCGCATGGGTGAGCGCATTATAAATGTCAAGGTAATAAATATTGCGGAGCACGTTTTAAAAAATGACGCTTCATCACTGTATGAGGTTCTGTAAACCTTAAAGACATAAATTAATATTATCCCTCATATATTTTAATAAAAGATTTAAAATATAGGGGGATTTTTTTATGGCTGCAATAAAGGGTGCGGAAAAGGCTTTTGATAAACAGGCGCACAGTATAAAGCTTGACAACCGCTCGTCAATGACGGTTACGGGTGTGAATGATGTTATTAATTTTTCGGATTCGTCGGTTGAGCTTATGACAACTCGCGGAGCAATGACGGTAAGAGGAAAAAATCTTAACATGAGCAAGCTTAATACAGATACGGGCGAATTGAGCGTAAACGGAGAAATAAATATGCTCCAGTACAGCAATAAAAAGAAGAAAGGCTCTGTGCTGGAGGGACTGTTTAAATAACCGTGGCGGCTGAGGTATACGCTTTACTGGGCATGACTGCGGCGGGGGCGTGTATAGGAATACTGTTTGACCTGCTGCATACATTCGGAAAAAGCCTTTCCATTCCCGAGTCGGTTACGGACGCTGTGTTTTGGCTTGCGGCGATTGCGGCTGCGGCTGCCGCATTTGTGTATTTCGGCAGAAGTATCATACGGGGCTATGAAGTTATAGGCGCTTTAATTGGGGTGGTTTTGTACTTTTTAACAATAAGCAGATTATTAAAACGGTGTTTTATGTGTATATTTGAATTTTTTTTCAAAAAAATTAAATTTATTTTTAAAATACTCTTGACACCGCTGCATTTTTTTTATAAAATGGTACATAGGAAAAGTTTAATTCATTTTAAGCATGGAAGGAAGCATAAAAAATGAAAGCCAAAAAAATGATTCTGTCTTTCGTTTCAAAACATAAGAGCAGAATTGTATTCTGGGGATTTGTTCTGATTGTATTCTCTATGGTATTCAAGGGCGTGATGCAGATGCCGCAGATAAGGGCGAATCAATTGAGAGCTGAAAATCTTCGGAAACAAATAAGCTATGAAGAAACGAGGCAGCTTGAAATAGACGAGCTCAGCGAAAAAGTAAATACCGATGAGTATATAGAAAAAGTCGCAAGAGAAAAATTAGGGCTGGTAAAAAACAATTCAAAAATTTTCGTCGATGTTTCGGCGGAGGATTAAAAGGGGAAAAAGACGTGGTTTCAATAGGTGACATTGTAGAGGGTAAAGTTGTAAGCATTATGCCGTTCGGAGCTTTTATCGAATGGGATAAGAACGAGTCGGGACTGGTGCATATTTCGGAAGTCTCGAATAACTATGTAAAGGATATTAACGACCATTTGAAAAAGGGTCAGCTTGTGAAAGCTAAGGTTATCAAAATTGATGATAACGGTAAAATAAGCCTTTCAATCAAGCAGGCAATGCCGCGCCCGGAACGCAGGGAACGTGCCGAAAAAACGGAAAAGGGACCGGTGCGTCCGGCTGATATTGACTGGAGCGTAAAAGAGGATAATTTGTCTTTTGAGGATAAGCTGTCAAAATTCAAGACGGACAGTGATGAGTCGCTGAGAATTTTAAAGCGCAATGCGGCGTCAAAGCGCAGCGGCGGCTACAGCAGAAAAGGAAACTATTCGTTTTGATTTTATTAATAAACAACAAACGGCGGAGCTTTCCGCCTTTTTTGCAAATTTAAGGGTGATTTTTTGGGAACAAACAATAAAACCGAACAGGTCACTTTCAGACAGAGAATACTGCCGCTCATAGGCGCTCTCATTGTATGTATTATATGCTCGTGCGTGTTGTATCTGGGCGATAATATAGGTCTGAGCGATAACGGAGATTTCAGAAGAATCATGCTTGCAAGCCGAATGGAGTATGCAGATGAAACGGATTCTCCGTACCTGTTTAAACAATACTATAAAATGACTGTTGAGGGGTACGATGTCGGGACGCAGCTTGCGTCGGTGTGGAAGACGGACACGGAAAATGAAATATATCAGTCTCCGCATTTTATATTTATCAAGCTTTCAAAGGTTTTGAATCTGCTTGACAATATCGCACACAACAGAAACGAAACGGAATACAATATAGCATGGCTGGCGGGAATATATATATTTATGTTCACTGTCGCCGCATGGTGTATATTTACGTTTTTCAATGACGGACCGATATGGCTGCGCCTTTTGGTCTTTTTGCTGTTCATATTTATGTTCTGCGACGCAGGTTATATAATGTATTTCAATTCGCTTTACGGCGAGCCGCTGCAATACATTTCACTTATGCTGCTTATTTCGGTCGGACTGATGATTTATAAAAGACCGAGTATCCCGAAAGTCTTATGCTTTTTCATAGCGCTGTATTTCTTTGCGGGGTCAAAGCTTGCGAATATACCGTATTCGATTATTACCGCATTGCTTGCCATAGCGATGGGGGTACTGAGAAAGGACAAGCTGTTTAAAATAAGCGTGCTTGTTTCGGCGGTTGTTTCGGTGGGATTTATTGTAAACCTGTATACGTCAATACCCGGCTGGATGCAGAAGGATACAACATATCAGGCTGTGTTTTACGGAATATTAAAGGAATCCGATACGGTGGACGAGGATTTGAAAGAGCTGGGAGTAACGGACGATTATGCGTCACTTGCGAATACCACTGCATATGATGAGGAAAACGTATACCCGATTGATATAAAAAGCGAAGAATTTGACAATGGCTTTTATGATAAAGTAAGCAAGGTTGATATACTGTTTTTCTATCTGAGACACCCTGTCAGATTTATAAGCAGACTTTCGGACGCAATCGAAAATTCGGCATACATACGTCCGCCCAATATAGGAAATTCGTCCGTTGTGATTGCGGAAAATACAAACAGATACAGCGCATGGAGCAATGTGCGTGTGTTTTTGAAGTTTTTGTATAATCCCATAATTATTTTTGCGGTATTTATAATCATGACTCTGTACATGATATTCATAGACGCTGTTATGATAGTGAACAGAAAAAAAGAAGACCCAAAGGGTATATATAAGGTCAGTGCAATGAACGTCCTTGTCATGGGACTGTGGATTAATCTTATGCTGCCGATTTTGGGTAACGGCGAGGCGGATTTGGCAAAGCATCTGTTCTTGTTTGTAAACTGTATTGATATATTGTTTGCATTAATGATACTGAACTTTATGGATTTGAAAAGAACGGGTAAGCTTGTTTCGGTTGTTGTGGTGCTATCATTTATGGCGGTACTGAACATTCATCCGAAATTTGAAACAATGACGTTCGGAACATATAACGGTCAGCCTATAGAGTGGGAAATTTTTGAAAAGCTTAACGATAATTCGTATATATTGGTAACAAAGGATTGTATTGATTACCGTGAATTTAACGGTACGAGCAATCTCTGGGAGGGCAGCGAGCTGAGAACATGGCTCAACAGCGACTTCCTTATGGAGTTTACCGATGAGGAAAAGAACAGAATAAAGCGTGTGACGAATGAGGTTATACTTGCATATAATGACAGGGGGCTTGCCGTTTCCGGCGACCACCCGCATTACTGTAACTATACAAAGAAAAATGTTGATGACCTGTCAAAAACGGCATATCATTATTATCTTGACGATGTTGTGTATATTCCGACTCTTGATATGATGCGGAGTATTGACGTAAATGATAATTACTGGATATTATGTCCGTATACAAATAACGATAAAATGCAAAGATATATGAATAACGACGGCTTTATTTTAAGGACGAACGTAACGAATAAAAGAGGCGTGCGTGCGGTTATAAAATACAGTCTGGGAAGCAATGAGAGCGAACCTCATGCGGAATAACGAAAGGAATGATAAATTATGAATTTGACAATGCTTACGGATTTTTACGAGTTTACAATGATAAACGGATTTTTTGAGCATAACTGTGCCGATAAAATCGCATATTTCGATATGTTCTTCAGACGTGTTCCCGATAACGGCGGTTTTGCGATTATGGCGGGCATAGAGCAGGTTATAAATTATATCAAGGAATTGGAATTTACCGATAAGGATATAGAATATCTGCGCAGTAAGAAAATATTTGACGAGCGTTTTTTGGAATATCTGAAAGATTTCAAGTTTGAGTGCGACATCTGGGCGATTCAGGAGGGTACTCCGATATTTCCGTATGAGCCGATTGTTGTTGTAAGAGGCCCCGTTATTCAGGCGCAGTTCCTTGAAACAATGATTTTGCTTACCGTAAATCATCAGAGCCTTATTGCGACAAAGGCAAACAGAATTGTGAGAGCGGCTCAGGGACGGAGCGTTATGGAGTTCGGTTCAAGGCGCGCACAGGGATATACGGGCGCAATCGAGGGTGCAAGAGCCGCATATATAGGCGGCGTTGCGGGTACGGCGTGCACGATTACGGATGAGAAATACGGAGTTCCTGCACTCGGTACTATGGCGCATAGCTGGGTTCAGCTTTTTGACAGCGAGTATGAAGCGTTCAAGGCATATGCTCAGACATATCCTCATGCGACTACATTGCTTGTTGATACGTACAATGTATTGAAATCGGGAATACCCAATGCAATTAAGGTATTTGACGAGGTATTAAAGCCGATGGGAGCAAGACCTGTCGGAGTAAGAATAGATTCGGGAGATATAACGTATTTATCGAAAAAGTGCCGTAAAATGCTTGATGATGCAGGATATGAGGATTGTAAAATAGTAGCGTCAAATTCGCTTGACGAATATATTATAAGAGATATGCTCATGCAGGGCGCAAAAATAGATTCGTTCGGCGTGGGTGAAAGACTTATAACGGCGAGTGCAGACCCTGTTTTCGGAGGAGTGTACAAGCTTGCGGCGGTTGAGAATGAAAACGGCTATATAATTCCGAAAATAAAAATAAGCGAAAATGTATCGAAAATAACGACCCCGGGCTTTAAACAGCTTTACAGATTATATTCACATGAAACGGGAAAAGCCATTGCCGATGTTGTTACGCTTAACGACGAGGTTATAGACGATAAAAAGCCATATGAGATTTTTGACCCGGAGCATACATGGAAGAGAAAAACTATTACGGACTTTTTTGCAAGACCGCTTTTGAAAAAAATATTCGATAAGGGTGAGTGTGTATATAATGTTCCGCCGCTTGAAGTGACAAGGGAATATTGCCGTATTGAGATTGACGGCTTATGGGATGAGGTAAAGAGATTTGAAAATCCTCATTCATATTATGTCGACCTGTCGCAAAAGCTGTGGGATATTAAAAATAATATGCTTTCTGAATATGAAAAGGAAATGAACTGACTAAATGAAAACGCTTATAATTGAAACAAACGAGCTTGAAAAATCGGGTGAGCTTATAAGAGCGGGCGAGCTTGTTGCATTCCCGACTGAGACGGTTTACGGCTTGGGTGCGGACGCTATGAACGAAACGGCGGTAAAGAAAATATTTGAGGCAAAGGGCAGACCGTCCGACAATCCGCTTATTGTTCATATTGCGGATAAGAATGATATAATCAGGCTTGCAAGGGAAGTAAACGAAAACGCAAGAAGGCTGATAGAAGCATTTATGCCCGGACCGTTTACCGTTATATTAAAGAAACAGCCCGATATTCCCGATGCGGTGACTGCGGGACTTGATACAGTGGGAATACGTTTTCCCGAGAACAGAACGGCGAAGGAGTTTATAAAGAAATCGGAAAGATTTATTGCCGCACCGAGTGCGAATTTATCGGGCAAGCCCAGCCCTACCCGTGCGAGTGATGTTGCGGCTGACATGGACGGGCGTATTGCTGCGATTATTAACGGAGAAAGCTGTGAGGTCGGCGTGGAATCGACGATAGTCGACGCATCGGGAGATATTCCCGTATTGCTGCGCCCCGGAGGTATAACGGTTGATATGCTTCGTGACGTTGTTCCCGAAACGCAGGTTGACAAAAATATAATGCACACCGTTAAGGACGGTGAACAGCCCAAATGCCCCGGTATGAAATACCGTCATTATGCGCCCGACGCACAAGTGATAGTTGTTGAGGGAGAATGTAAGGCAGTTCAGAATAAAATAAAGGAATTGCTTGAACAAAACAGTGATAAGGTTACGGGAGTGCTGACAATATACGGAAATGTATACGACAAGCCCGTTATGATACATGGCGGTGAAAACGGCAGAGAATACGCAAAGAATTTATTTTCGGCATTAAGGGATTTTGATAAGCTCGGAGCGGAGCTTGTATTTGCTGAATTTTGTGAGAGAGACGGCTATGATATGGCTGTGAAAAACAGACTGTATAAGGCGGCAGGCTACAATATTATCCATTGTCGGGAAAGATAAGCAGCGCATCTTATCTCAAAAGCAAGCACTTGAAGTATGGTTATACGTCTGCGGCTTGCGTTTGAGCAATCTGCTTGCTTCTCTTTCCCGACAACGAGAGTGTAAAGATAAGCGGCGCATCTTGCCGTTTTCAAATGCTCGAAGTATAGACATACTACATCGCATTTTCAAACAGCAATCTGCTTGCTTCTCTTTCCCGACAACGAGGGTGTAAAGACAAGCGGTGCATCTTATCTCAAAAGCAAACGCTTGAAGTACGGTTATACCGCTTTTACGGCGTATCTGAAATGGAGGAAAATTTTATGAACATATTATTTGTATGCACAGGCAATACGTGCCGTTCGCCTATGGCGGCGGCTATTATGGAAAAAATCGCAATTGAAAATGATTTGGACGTGCTTATTGAATCCGCAGGACTTTTTGCGACTGTGGGACAAACAGCGTCCGAATACGCAATCAAGGCAATGGAGGAAATGGGAATTGATTTGACTTTCCACCGCACAAAGCCGATTACAGAAGAGCTGATTGAAAAAAGCGACATTATCCTGACAATGACGGAGGCTCATAAGGAGCTGTTAAAGCCTATGGCGGGCGGTGATGTGTACACAATCAAGGAGTACGGCGGCGGCAGCGGAGATATTTCCGACCCGTACGGCGGCGATTTGGAGGACTATGAGGAAACCGCAAGAGAAATATATGACGCTCTTGTTGATGTTGCCGAGAAAATAGCGGATATTCAAAATGGAAATTAGAAGTATGACGCCGGCAGATGTAAAAGAAATTGCGGAGCTTGATAAAATATGTTTTTCAATTCCGTGGTCATGGCAGGCATTTGCAGATGAAATGGAAAACCCGATTGCCGTATATTTTGTGGCGGCGGAAAATGAGAAACTTGTTGGCTACGGCGGATTCTGGCAGGCGGCAGACGAGGGCGATATAACAAATATTGCGGTTTTGCCCGAATACAGACGGTGCGGAGTCGGCAGTGAGATTTTAAAAAAGCTTGTGAACCGTGCCGTTTCAATGGGGCTGGTTCAGTTAAATTTAGAGGTTCGCAAGGGCAACAAGCCGGCAAGAGGCTTGTATTCAAAATTCGGATTTGAGCCGATAGGCGAGCGCAAACGCTATTACAGTGATAATAATGAAGATGCCGTTATAATGGCGAAGAGGTTAAATACAGATGAATGATATTTTGATTTTGGGCATTGAAAGCTCATGCGATGAAACTGCGGCGGCGGTGGTAAAAAACGGCCGTGAGGTTTTGTCGAATGTTATAAATACACAGATAGATATTCATAAGAAATTCGGCGGCGTTGTGCCCGAGGTTGCGTCAAGACAGCATATACAGGTTATAGATGACGTTATCGACAAGGCGTTGGAGGACGCAGGTGTAACATTTGACGATATTACCGCAATTGCGGTAACGTACGGCCCGGGACTGGTAGGTGCACTGCTTGTCGGCGTATCAACGGCAAAGGCGCTTGCATATGCGCTGAAAAAACCGCTTGTTCCGGTACATCATATAAAGGGACATATATGTGCGAATTTTGTTGAGCATAAGGAATTGAAACCGCCGTTTGTGTGTCTTGTTGCGTCGGGCGGTCACAGCCATATTGTTGAGGTTGAGGACTATAATAAATTTAACATATTGGGAAGAACGAGAGATGATGCGGCAGGCGAGGCTTTTGACAAAATTGCAAGAGTTCTCGGTTTGGGTTACCCGGGCGGCCCTCTGATAGATAAGCTTGCAAAAGAGGGCAATAAAAATGCGGTGCAGTTCCCGAGAGTAAAAATGGATAAGGATTCGCTTGATTTCAGCTTTAGCGGAGTAAAGACGGCAGTTATAAATTATCTGCATAAATTGGAACAAAATCATGAAGAATATAACAAAGCCGATATTGCCGCAAGCTTTCAGGAAGCGGTAACGGACGCACTTTGTACGCATACGATTGAGGCAGCAAAGCGTACGGGAAACAAAATAATAACGCTTGCGGGCGGTGTGGCGTCAAACAGCGCACTGCGCAGCAAGATGAAAGAATATGCCGAAAAAGAAAATATGACGGTTTTATATCCGTCTCCCGTTTTATGTACCGATAATGCGGTAATGATTGCCTGTGCGGGATATTACGGTTATATAAACGGTGACAGGGCAGATATGACGCTCAATGCTGCTGCAAATTTAAAATTGGAGTAAACGAATGTATATTGTATATATAATAATTGCGGTGCTGATAATTGCCGCAGACAGATTATCAAAAGTATGGATAATGTCGAATGTAAATCTGGGCGAGACATTTGCTCATCTTCCGCTGTTTGATTTTACCTATGTTCAGAATGAAGGTGCGGCATTCAGCATTTTAAGCGGAAAGCTTGGAATACTTTCGATTGTGTCGATTGTGTTTTGTATTTTTGTAATAGTCTATTTTATAAAAAAGCGTCCGACAAATAAGCTGTGGTGTTTTGCATTGACGCTTATGTTTGCCGGTGCGCTTGCAAACGCATGGGACAGAATATTTTACGGATATGTGGTGGATTTTATAGAAACAACATTTATCAATTTTGCAATATTCAATATTGCTGATATTGCAATAACCGTAGGGGCTGCTTTAATGATACTCTATTCGATATTTTCAAATGAGAAATAAAAGGAGGCTGTCATGAATGAAATAACATTTACAGCTCAAGAATGCGGAAGAATTGATAAGCTTATTGCCGACAATACCGACATATCAAGAAACTATGCCGCAAATC
The DNA here is from genome assembly GCA_934454215.1 of uncultured Clostridia bacterium. Taxonomy (GTDB): domain Bacteria; phylum Bacillota; class Clostridia; order UBA1381; family UBA1381; genus Ornithomonoglobus_A. The sequence continues at coordinate 22,212 of CAKSGG010000005.1, read as the reverse complement.
TGTGTGAGGAAAAGCTTGTTGAGGTGAACGGAAAAGCCGTTGAAAAAAAGCATAAGCTCAAAATAGGCGATACAGTAAAAATAAATTTACCGGAGCCCGAAAATATTGAAGTTGTCCCCGAGGATATAAAGCTTGATATTGTATATGAGGACAATGACGTAATTGTTGTCAATAAGCCGAAAGGAATGGTTGTTCATCCGGCGCCCGGCAATACAAACGGTACGCTTGTAAATGCTCTGATGTATCACTGTAAGGACAATCTGTCGGCGATAAACGGTGTTATAAGACCCGGAATCGTACATAGAATAGATAAGGATACATCGGGCTTGCTTGTTGTTGCAAAGAATAATGAGGCTCATTTAAAGCTTGCGGAGCAATTGAAATCGAGAAAGGCTCTGCGCAGATATACAGCGCTTGTAAACGGAAACATAAAAGAGGACGAATTTACAATAGATAAGCCGATTGCACGCCATCCTAACGACAGAAAAAAAATGGCTGTTGTGTACGGCGGACGAGAGGCGGTAACTCATGTAAAGGTTCTGGAAAGGTTTGGTCGGTACACGCTTGTCAAGTGCAGGCTTGAAACGGGACGAACGCATCAAATCAGAGTGCATATGGCATCGATAGGTCACAGTATTGTCGGTGATAAAACATACGGAACAGCAAAGGAAAAATTCAATCTGAGCGGTCAGCTTCTGCACGCTGAAACGATTGGCTTTGAGCATCCGTCAAGCGGAAAGCTTATGGAGTTTACATCGGAAATCCCCGATGATTTTGCAAATGTACTGGAAATATTGCGAAAAAAGAATAAATAAGTCAAAATGGGTTGAAATTTATCTTAATAAAGTGTATAATGATATTATAAATTTGAAGGGAATGATTACATAATGAAGAAAATATGCGTAGTGTTCGGCGGTCAGTCGCCGGAGCATGAAATATCAAGAAAGTCTGTAACATCGGTTTTGAGTAATCTTGATAAAAGCAAGTACGATATATCGGTTATAGGCATAACAAAAAACGGAGCATGGTATTTATATACGGGAGACTATTCAAATATAGAAAACGGCGATTGGGAAAAGGATACGGCAAATCTGAAAAAGGCATTAATTTCGCCCGATGCGGAGGACAAAAGCATAATAGTATTTGAAACGGAAAATACAGTTTCAAAAATACACCCTGATATAATATTCCCTGTTCTTCACGGAGAATACGGCGAGGACGGAACGATTCAGGGCTTGTTTGAGCTGTCGGGAATTAAGTATGTCGGAATGGGTGTGCTTGCGTCGGCAAACGGTATGGATAAGACATATTCAAAGCTTGTGTTTGATTCTGTCGGTATCCCTCAAGCGGACTGGGTTGTTGTTAAAAAAGGCGACGATATAGAAGAAAAAATGAATGAAATCGAGAATAAACTCGGTTATCCCGCATTTGTAAAGCCTGCCTGCACCGGCTCGTCGGTTGGCGTGGGAAAGGCTCATGACAGAGCCGAGCTGAAAGCCGCTCTTGAAAATGCGGGTCAGTTTGACAGAAAAGTTCTTGTTGAGGAATGTATAGACGGTCATGAGGTTGAAACCGCCGTTTTGGGTAATTTCGACGCTAAGGCGGCAACGGTCGGCGAGATACTTCCGACTGTTGAATTTTATGATTTTGACGCTAAGTATAACGATAATTCAACGAAACTGCAAATTCCGGCGGATTTGCCCGAAGAAACCATAAACCAAATAAGAGAATATGCTGTGAGAGGCTTTAAGGCGCTTGACGGTCAGGGGCTTTCGAGAGTGGATTTCTTTGTAAAATATTCGGACGGTTCGGTTGTTCTGAATGAAATCAATACACTGCCCGGATTTACAAATATCAGTATGTATCCGAAGCTTTGGGACGCTGTGGGAATCGGCTATAGCGAGCTTCTTGATAAGCTGATAGAGCTTGCGGAGGAGAGAGTCAAATAATGGATAACAGAAAGATAGGCGTATTTGATTCGGGTTTGGGCGGACTGACTACCGTAAAACAGATTATGAAGTCGCTGCCGAATGAAAGCATAATATATTTCGGTGATACGGGACGAGTGCCGTACGGTACGCGCGGAGAAGAAACGATACTGAAATATACGAGAAACGATATTCGTTTTTTGCAAAGCTTTGATGTCAAAATGATAGTCATTGCCTGCGGAACGGCAAGCTCTGTGTCACTGCCTAAGATAAAGGAAGAATTTGATGTGCCGATTGTCGGTGTTGTTGACGCTACGGTTTATGCGGCAGTGAGAGCAACAAAAAATAAAAAAATCGGTATTATCGGAACGCCAGGAACAATCAGGAGCGGCTCATATGAACGGCTAATAAAAGAATATGACAGTACTATGCAGACATTTACAAAAGCTTGTCCGCTGTTTGTCCCGCTTGTTGAAAACGGTCATTTTGATACGCCCGTTGCAAAGCTGGTTATTGAAGAATATCTTGAAGAAATAAAAAAAGCAGGTGTTGATACGCTTATTCTCGGCTGTACGCATTATCCGCTGCTGAAGAAATCAATTATCGAATATATGGGCGACAATGTTAAAATGATAGACGCAGGAGTGGAAGTGGCGAAATACCTTAAAAAGAAGTTTGATAATGGCAAGCTTCACGGAACAAAGCGCGACAAGGAGCAGTACAGATATTACGTAAGCGACAATGTTCAAAACTTTGAGGAGCTTGGTTCGGTATTTCTTGAAAAGAATATAGACGGGCTTGTTGAAAAAATAGATATAGAAAAATATTGATATGAGAATAGAAATAAAAAATGCTCAGACATCGGACGGAGAAGAGGATATTATCGAGGAAACCGCCGAATGTAAGCTGCATTTTAAAAACGGAAAAATATATATAATGTATACCTCTGCCGAAAATGTATCTGTAATGATTATTATATCGGATAAAGAAATAACCGTTAAGCGCAGCGGCGAAACAAAAAATACAATGACGTTTGAGCGCAATGCAAAAACTCTGTCATGGTACAACACGCCCTACGGCAGGTTTGAGATTGAAATATTTACGGAAAAAATCGTGAATGCGCTGACCGAAAACGGCGGAAAACTCAGGATAATATATACTATGACAATGCAGGGGCAGAGGATATATAATGATATGAAAATATCCATAAAATGACACGAAAAATAAACGTCGTATCTCACCGCCTTCAAATGCTCGAAGTATAAGCATACGACATCGCATTTTCAGACGGCAATCTACTTGTTTCTTTTCCGTGTAAAAAGAATGACACGAAAAACAAGCTGATTTATTCGCTTTTTTTCGCATAGCGGAGGAATGACATGAACTTTATAAAACGCACGGCGCTCATGCTTGCCTGCGCCGTGACATTCACAGCCACGTCGGTTTTTGCCGCAGACTATCGGTTAAGCGGTGAATATAACGCATGGAAACAGGTTTCCGAATATATCTCCGGAGAGTTTATAGACGATACTTTAACCGCTGAAAAAATTATGGAAATGGGCGTTTCAAAGCTGCTTGAGGGCGACGATGAAATGCTTGTAATGCTGCTTAAAAAGACTCTTGAAAGCCTTGATGATTACAGCGCATTTTATACTGCGGAGGAATATGAGGAATATGTAAATAATTTAAACGGTACATTCTACGGTGTGGGGCTTGAGCTAAAAAAAACAGGTCAGTACGCCGAAATTACGGGCTTTGTGGAAGAAAACGGGCTTGCGCAAAGAACAGGCTTTAAAGAGGGAGATAAAATTATCCGCATAGACGGCGAGGACGTATCAAACAAAACGCTCGATGAAATCAAAAACAGCCTTATGGGCGAAATAAACACAACTCTGAAAATTACCGTCCAGCGGGACAATGATTACATAGATATAATAGCGACAAGAACCGAAGTAAACGAGGCAACGGTAATAGGTGAAATTTTACAGGGGAATATTGGTTATGTCAAAATTATGTCGTTCGGCAAGAATACCGCCGAGGAATTTTATGAGGTTCAGAAGCTGTTTGAGCAGAACGGCGTTACAAAAATAATTATGAATCTCCGCGATAACCCCGGAGGACTTGTTACGTCGGCTGTAAAGATTGCGCAGACTATCGTGCCGAAGGGCAAAATAGTTGATGTAAAATACCGTCAGTCCGAATATGATACAGTGTATTATTCGGAGCTGCCGAGTACGAATAAAAACTATATTGTTCTTGTAAACAAAAACACAGCGTCAGCGGCTGAAATCCTTGCAAGTGCCATTCAGGACAGCGGTGTTGGCAAGCTTGTGGGAACGCAGACTTACGGAAAAGCGGTTGTTCAGAGGACATATACGCTTGCAAACGGCTCCTGCTATAAGCTTACGTCGGGACAGTATGTTACCCGAAACGGCAGGAAAATAAACAAAGTTGGGCTTACGCCTGATTTTGAAGTGAAAAATTATACGGAAAAAATAGATGTTTCACAGTACACGCAAATGGATTTTATAAACCGTTATGCTTTAGGCAGCACCTCCGATACGGTTAAGGGCGCAAAGGAACGCCTGTTTATGCTCGGCATATATAAAGGAAGCGTTGATAACGGAGTATTTACCGAGGATTTGCAAAGTGCCGTTAAGGAGTTCCAGTATGTAAATAATTTAAGTGCGTCGGGCGTTCTGGATATTGCAACGCAAATGAGAATTGAAAGCAGATTTTCAACACTGCAAAAAGTGGTTGATGTGCAGTATCAAAAAGCGTGCGAATTGTTCGGCGTAAATCAATAAGCTTTTTCATGGTGAGCCCGATATTCCGTTGGGCTCATTTTTTTGTATTTTTTAAATATTCTCGAAAAATAGTTTATATCGTCAAAGCCGACGTTTGTTGCAAGCTCGGTAATACTCAGATTAGTATTTTTTAATAAAACGGTTGACTTATCAATTCTCATTTTATTTACGTAATCGGACACGGGCAGCCCGACTTCGTTTTTGAAAAAACGGCAGAAATAAGCCTCGCTTAAAAAGCATTTTTGAGCAAGCATGGAGGTTGATATTTTTTCATTATAATGCTCGGATATGAATTGCAGAACCGTGTTCATTCTTTTTAGCTTTGCAATACGTGCGTTATATGCACTTTCGGGTAATTCCGCAAGCTTGTAATTCCGCAGAAAATATGTCATAAGTTCATACATTTTACCTTTGACTGCCATATCCCAGCCGGCGGACTGCAAAAAATATTCATCAAAAATTTCGGTAAACATACGGCGTATGGAAACGTCGTTTTCTATGTGCGGTTCAATAAGAATATTTTCAAAATTAACGTCCGCAAAAAATGACGGACTGATTATAAGGCAGTAATAACTCACGGGTGTGTTACCAGAAAATGCGTGCAGATTATTGCTGTTTACAAAAATCAAATCATCTTCCTTTACCGAATACGTTTTACTGCCGCACATAACATTGGTTTTGCCTTCGGTAAAAAACAAAAGCTCAATATGTTCATGCCAGTGAGGGTGCAGAGCATAGCAATTCAGTGTGGGATTAAATCTGATTGGGAAATTTTTTTCTTCTGCCGGTATTTTTTCATAAAGAGTAATATCGTTCATAACAGTCTCCATAAGTCAAAATAATGCTAATAAAACACAAAAAAATCATTGTGTAATGTATATTTATATTATAAAATTATATTATTGATATGTCAATGGATTTATGAAAGGAGATTAATAATATGAATATGGAATTGGGAGTGCTGATTGCACTTAACGATGACGTGGACGGAGAATTTAAAAAGGTTCACGATTTAGGCTTTAAATCATGTCAGCTTAACTGCTGGAATGATGAGATGTATACCGAGGAGGTTGCGGAAAAGGTAAGGGAGGCGTCAGAAAAATATGGCGTCAAAATTTCAACGTTCTGGTGCGGCTGGAACGGACCTAAGGTATGGGATTTCTATGAAGGTCCTTTGACGCTCGGACTTGTTCCGCTCGACTACCGCTACGACAGAATAAAGGAGCTTATGAAGGGCTCGGATTTTGCAAAAATGATAAACGTTGAAAATATCGCAACGCACGTCGGCTTTTTGCCGGAAGTTCCGTCAACGGAGCAGTACCAATCGCTTGTATGCGCTTTAAGAATGCTTGCGGAATATGTCAAGGAAAACGGACAGTATTTCTTGTTTGAAACGGGACAGGAAACTCCCGTAACTTTGAAGAGAATGATTGAGGACATAGGAACGGGCAATTTGGGAATCAATCTTGATTCGGCAAATCTGATTCTTTACGGAAAGGCAAATCCGATAGACGCTCTTGACGTATTCGGCGAGCTTGTAAGAGATATCCACGCAAAGGACGGCTTATATCCGACAGACGGAAAGCATTTGGGAAATGAAGTTCCAATCGGCGAGGGTAAGGTTAATTTCCCTGAGTTTATAAAGAAGTTAAAGGAAATAGGCTATACAGGTCCTATAACGATTGAACGGGAGATAAGCGGAGAACAGCAGATTAGCGATATAAAAAATTCAAAGAAATATTTGGAAAGCCTGATATAACAGAGGAGGAGTTATCATGTTTAAGGTTGCACTTATAGGTATAGGCGGAATGGGCGGACACCATTTCAATGTATACAAGGGTATTGAGGACTGCAAGGTTGTGGCAGTTGCGGACGTAAGAACGGATATGGCAAAGGAAAAGGTTAATGACGAGAGCGTACATATTTATTCCAATATGGACGATTTGCTTGCAAACGAAACGGTTGACATGGTGGATATATGCACTCCAAGCTATATGCACGCAGATATGAGTATAAAGGCTTTGCAGATGGGTATAAACACATTATCGGAAAAGCCTATGACAATAAATTCGGCTGACGCTGAAAGAATTATTAAAGCGGCTGAAAAATCGGACGCAAAATTCATGGTTGCTCATGTTGTAAGATTTATGGCGCCGTATGCGTATCTTGCCGATGAGATAAAAAAAGGCGAAATGGGAGAGCTTTTAAGACTTGATATGAAGAGAGTCGGCGGTATTCCCAGATGGTCGTGGGAGGACTGGATGAGAGACTGCAAAAAGAGCGGCGGTACTCCGATAGACTTATCAATCCATGATATTGATTTTGTTCAGAGCGTACTCGGTCAGCCCGATGAAGTAAACGGAGTATATCATAAAATGAACAATGACAACGACTTTATTGTTGCCAATATGACTTTCGGCAAGACTGTTGTCAGCACGGAGGGAACATGGTATAATTATGACCTTCCGTTTGACGCATCATTCAGAGCGGTATTCCAAAACGGATATATACAGCTTAAGGATAATAAGCTTTATAAAAACGGCGAAGAGGTTGAGCTTAATGCGGAAGATGAGCATATAGATTCGGGAATAAACGTTTCGGGAACAGACGGTTATGCAACGGAAATCAAGTATTTCATAGACTGCGTAAAGAATAATGTATCGCCCGATTTTGTATCGCCCGAAAGCTCAAAGGCAAGCGTTTCGCTTGTTGAAAGAATTATTGAAAATTCGCTTGTTTTGTAATTGAATGATAGGACTGTCGCTTGGGCGGCAGTCTTTTTTTATTAAAACTATTGTATTTTTCGGTCAGATAATGTATAATGTTTTCGGGAGATGATTTTTTGTGCGGATTTTAAAATTAAACGAAATTTTGAATTTTGATATAAATATAAGCCGTGTTACGTGTACGCATCAAAACTGGTCAAGCAAGCATCATACATGGAATAATATAGATTTTTCAAGACCGGGGGACGGATTTATATATGTTTCGTACGGGAGTGCGGAATATACCGATACGGATGGAAGAAGTATAACCGCAAATTCGGGCGACATTTTATATTTACCGAAAGGGAGCAGATATTTTGTAAAATTCGACCCCGTTTGTTCGCGTTCGATGGTGGTTAATTTTGTTTTGTCATGCGGAAATGATGACATTATACTTTCGGACAAAATATTTATTGCGGCGCAGGATAAAAATAATATGCTTTATGAAATGTTTGACGATTTGTGTACGGTATATCCGAGAACGACCGATAAGCTGATTATAAAATCAAAGCTGCTTGCGATATTGAGCGAGCTGTCTGTGTTTAATTCATATGCCGAAAATCCGTCTCTTATAAATACTGCGCTTGTTTATATAAATAATCATCTTAATGATGTTGCGGATATTCCTATGATTGCAAAAATGTGTATGATGAGCGAGAGCACTTTCCGCCGTGAGTTCAGCCGTATTGCCGGATGCGGTCCGAAAAAATATATAAATGAACAAAAAATCAAAAAGGCAAGACAAATGCTGAGCAGAAGTGAGCTGTCAATCAGCGAAATCTGCTCGGCACTCGGCTTTTATGACGGTGCGTATTTCACCAAAATTTTTAAGGAAATAACGGGTGAAACTCCTGCGGCGTACAGACATAAGCGGCTTGCGGAGTAATTTTAATTTATTAACGGGATTTTTACGGTTACGGTAGTACCGCTGTCGTCCGAAACAATGGAACAGCCGTATTTATCCCCGAAAAGAAGCCGTATTCTGCTGTTGATATTTCTGAGCCCTATGTGCTTGTTTTCGGGAATATCATTTGATTTCAGCTGAGTATTTATTTTTGACAGCTTGTTCTCGTCAATTTTATTTCCATTGTCAAAAACAGAGCAAATCAGAGCGTTATGTTTCGTATATATTTTTATTTTTATCACGCCTCTGCGGTCATCAAGATACGGAATTGAATGTTCAAAGCAATTTTCGACTATAGGCTGTAGCATGAATTTTATTGCCTTATACTGATAAATGTCGGGAGACATATCATAGGAAATATCAAAATTCCCTTCAAGCTTTATATGCTCTATTTCAACAAATTTCTTTGTGTAGTTTATTTCGTCCTCGATATTTACAAGATAGTTCTTTGTGCCGAGAGAGTAATAAAAGGAATCCGATAATATTCCGATAACCTTTTCGGCGTCATTCGGTCCTTTTACGATATTCATAATTATAGCGTTCACCAAATTTAAAGTATTGTATACGAAGTGCGGCGTAATTTGCGTCTGTAAAGCGACAAACTGCGATTTTTTTAACTGATTTATTTGCTTTATCAATGTTTCTTCAATATTTTTAGTATTTTTTATAAGGTGTAAAATCTGATTGGTAATGTAATAAATTTCATCACTGTTGTCAAGAACATCAGGGGAATATTCCTGTAAAAGCGATGTGATTTGGGCTATCGAATTGTATACGTGCGACGATAAATAAATTGAAATTACAAATAATATCGCAATAAGCAGGCACACAAACAGTACGAAAATAATTCTGAATATTTTTGTACTCTGCGCAATATTATCATAGTCATTTACCGAAACGATAATACATTCGGGATTTTCAAGCTTTTTTGAAAATAAGAACGTATTTGAATACTTTTCAAAATATGAATTGCTCCCCAAAGCGTTTTGAATAAAATCCGAGGGTAATGCCTGCGTGCTGTCAAAACGGGAATAAAAGATATTTCCGTCATTATCAATCATAACAATATTTTCCGACGCAATAGTGTCGGTTGAGGCAAAGCTGTTAAATAAATCGGGAGTTATTTCAAAAACGAGAAAACCCATGTTTTTTGATTTTATTTTCATTTCATAGCACAGATAGAAACTGTTATCGGAGGACGACGCCATAAAAACAGGCTTGCCTTTATTATTTTGACAGGCTTTCATCCACGATTCCTTTAAAAATAATTCTGTCTGACCCGAAAAAACGGGAGATATAACGTATTCGTTCAACGAGCTGTAAAGTATAATGTTTTTTATGTATTGAAAATTATACATTATATTACCGCATTGATTAGTAAAATAACTGACGTTTTTTTGCGTCTTTACCGAATTTTCAAGATTGTCCTCGCTCAGGAACGCAGTTATTTCCTGCGACAGCAGCAAATCAAGAAATTTCTGATTTGCCGAGTCAAAGCATTGAACGGTGGCAGACTGTGTTTTTTGCAGCGAAATATCAATCATGTTTTTTAAATCATTGTCAATGTAGTGTACAAAAATCGCATAAGCTATTATACATACAAGAGAAAAAGGAATACACGAAAATAAAAATATTTTTTTAAGATATTTAAAAAATATACTGTTCCATCGGTATTGCTTTATCAGTGATTTTATTGAGTGAAATTTGCTGTTCATATAGATATTCCTTTATACAAGATTTATTTGCTGTCCCGGCTCTATTGCAAGCACGGTGGATTTGTCAAACACCCAGTCGTTACGGATTTCAAGCCATATCCGATACGGCGTGGGATTATATGCAAATGTACAGTCAACATCAAAAATAAGATTTTTATAAGCATTTGCATAATTATAGATTTCGATATTTGAGGCATACCATATATCGGAATTGTTTCCGAGTTTTTTGCAAATATCCGAAAAATCTTTCCAGCGGTTTTTCAGCTCATATATATAGCTGTGTCCCCATAAATACATAAGCCATGCCCCGCATATCGGAGTTTCTCCGATAAATCTGTTTATGAGACCGTCAGATTCGGGGGCAATGTCGCCGCAGGTGGGATTCCATTGCAGCCAGTCATCGGGAAGAGAATAGCCTTTTGTTGGAATTGTGGTTCTTGCATACCGTACGCCGCTCAGACGCAGAGCCTCAAGAATATCGGCGTTATAGCTGTTAAACGGATAAGCCAGTCCCAAAACAGGCTTATGGAGAATACGTTCGAGATTTCTGCGGTCATTGATTATTTCGGATACGGCTGACGGTACCGGAATATCCTTTAAATACGGGTGCGTGAGCGTATGTATTGCAGTCTCGTGAGATGATGAAGAGTATACCGCTTTTAATTCGTCCGCCGTAAGTCTGCGGCAGCTTTCGTTAAGAGTTAAATCGGGAATCGTTTCTCCCTCGGAATTAATATTGAATGTACATTTTATTCCGTATTTGTAAGCCTCCTCCATGATATGCAAATCACTTTTTACACCGTCGTCGTAGCTGAATGTAACTGCTTTTTTTCTTCCCTCGGGAAAGAGTAAATCTATTTTAATCATTATAATGACTCCTTTTTCAAATATTTCTCACGGTACTGCATAGGCGTTATTCCCGTTGTGCTTTTAAATGTTTTATAAAAATACGATTCGCTTTTGTAGCCCGTACTTTCGCATATTTTCGATATTGAGATTGAAGTGTTTTTCAAAAGCTTTTTTGCATATTCTATCCTTGCGTTCATAATATATGTGGAAAAGTTTATGCCCGTTTTCTTTTTTAAGTATGCGCTGATATATACGGGGTTGAGATGCACATGATTTGAAATATCAAGCAGTGTAATCTGACGGTTAAGATTATCGTTAATGTATTTTTTGCACATATCAATTATATCGTCCGAATCGTTATTTATTGTCTGCGGAATTTCCGACACAATATCGGAAAGACTGTTGAAAACCGACACAATTTCATATGTTGAGCTTAACGACATAATACTGAGAAGATTTGCGCTGATAAGCTCTAAATGTTTTTCAACGCATTCCCGAAAGCTGTCGGATTTCTTTTTGCTTATTGCAAATATAAGAAGCTGGTCAAAAGAAAAATTCACAACAATAAAGTACAAATCATCGGTTTCAAACGGAATATTCTGAATGAGGGCATTTTTAAATCCGTCTATAAAGTGTTTCCATTGTTCTTCAATAAATATATCAAAATTCAAAAACGTAAGATTTATAAGTATGCACGGGTTGCTGATGACATATTCGGGTATATCCGTTTTTGCAATCTGCTGTTCAAGCTCCGAAACATCGGTAATCATTCCGTAGAGAATATTTGAAAATACATTGCGGCGCAGAATAGCTTTTTTATTGTTCTGGAAAGGAGCAAAATCAATAATATCGAAGGAGTTGCTGTTTTGGATTGCTGAGGCTGCTTTTGAGGCTTTTTTGATTGCGTCCGTAAGCGTGCTGTATTGTATGGGCTTTAGAAGATATTCCGTAACTCCGAACTGAATTGCGCGCCGGGCATATTCAAATTCTCTGTAGCCGGTGAGAATTATAAACTGAATTTCTTTTTCGGTTTCCTTGCATTTTTCAATCAGCGTCAGACCGTCCATTACCGGCATTTTTATGTCGGTTATGACAATATCAACCTTGTTCCCCGAAATGTATTCAAGCGCCTTTGAGCTGTTTGTAAAAATGCCTGTAACTTCTATATTGTAATCTTCCCAGCTTATGGAGCTTTTTATTTGTTTAGCCGTAAATATCTCATCTTCAATAATTATTAGTTTTAGCATATTTATAATCCTTTCTCAGCTTTTTGGTAGTTTAATTATAAATCATATTCACAGAAATTTCAATATTTTTTTACCAAATGTTAAAATAAAGCATAAAAGTTGTTAAGATAAAACATTGTAAATAAATTTTCCGAATGGTATAATTAGAACACAAAACAAAGAAAAGAGGAGAATGGAAATTGAAAACGGCATTAACCAAAAAAGTAAAGCGAAAAAAAAGACTGAATACAAGATTATTGCAGCTTTACAGCCTGCTGGCAATTCCGGTGGGGCTTGTAATTTTATTCAATTACGTACCGATGTTCGGTATAATTATTGCTTTTAAAAATTATAAATACAATCTGGGAATTTTCGGAAGCGAATGGGTAGGCTTTAAAAATTTTGAATTTTTCTTTAAATCAAACGATTTTTTCAGAATTACAAGAAACACGCTGATGCTTAATGCGTCGTTCATAGTGTTCGGCGTTCTTGCGGCAATAATAATCGCACTGCTTTTGTTTGAACTGAAAAGCAGACTTGCAACAAAAATATTTCAGACGACAATGATTACTCCGAATTTTTTGTCGTGGGTTGTTGTTTCATATATGGGATATGCGTTTTTAAATCCGCAGTACGGATTTATAAATACGATATTTAATATCAAAACGGATTGGTATTCCGAGCCCAATGCATGGCCCGTTATACTTAATATAACATATGTGTGGAAACACGTCGGCATGGACTGTATACTCTATTATGCGGCTTTGATGGGCATGGACAGCTCACTGCTTGAAGCGGCGGACATAGACGGAGCGAATAAATGGCAGAAAACAATAAAGATAATGCTCCCGACCCTGATACCGATACTTACAATTTCAATTATAATGAAAATCGGCGGCATATTCAGAGCGGATTTCGGACTGTTCTATCAGATGACAAGAGACGTAGGTAAATTATATCCGATAACAGACGTTATAGATACATACATATTCCGTACCATGAGAGTAGTGGGAAATATGGGAATGTCGTCTGCCGTAGGCTTGCTTCAATCGGCTGTAGGGTTTGTTCTGGTTATTGTAACGAATGCAATTGTAAAGAAAATAAGCCCCGAAAACTCATTGCTGTAAAAACATAATGGAGGACTGAAATGAAAAAGAAAGATATAATTTCACAAATAATACTTATAATGGTTTTTGTATTTATTTGTATATTGATACTTATTCCGTTTTTGCTGGTTGTAAGCGTATCGCTGTCAAGTGAAAAGGACATAGCGGAGTTCGGTTATCAACTTATTCCGAAAAACATAGATTTATCCGCATATAAATATGTTTTTCAAAACACGACAGCAATATTGAATGCGTATAAGGTAACGGCTATATTCTCGTTTTTGGGAACGTTCCTGAGCGTTCTGTTTATGGCTATGGCGGCGTATTCGCTCTCGGCAAGAGATTTGGCAGGAAGAGGATTTTTCTCAATGTTCTTCTACTTTACAATGCTGTTCAGCGGAGGCTTGGTACCGAGCTACATACTAATTACGCAGTATCTGCACCTTAACAATACAATTTGGGTGTATATCCTGCCTGGACTTATAAGCCCGTGGAACGTATTTATGATGAGAACATTTTTCTCGCAGATACCAAAGGAAATTTTTGAATCTGCGTCAATGGACGGTGCGAGCGAATACAGAATATTTTTCCAAATGGTTATTCCGCTTTCAAAGCCTGTTATTGCAACCATGCTTCTTTTGGGATTTTTGGCAAGGTGGAACGACTGGAACACGGCTATGCTGTACATAGATGACGAGAAGCTTATAAGCTTGCAATATCTGCTCCAGAGAATAATGAAAAACATGGAGGTATTGCAGCAGTCGGAGGGCATGATGCAGAGCATGGTTTCGGCGGCGGAAATTCCGACGGAATCCGCAAGAATGGCAATGGCTGTTGTGGTTGCGGGACCTGCACTGTTTGTATTCCCGTTCTTCCAGAAGTACTTTGTAAAAGGACTTACGGTGGGAAGCGTAAAGGGTTAATTAAACTGTATATATACAGTTGGATTATATAAATAAAAGGAGGATTTATATGAGTAAAAAGAAAAGACTGATTTGTTCACTGCTTGCGGCGGCTATGCTGCTGCCTGCCGCAGGGTGCGGACAAAAGCAGAAAACAGAAACACAGGAGGACGACGTAACGCTGACATGGTTTGTGCCGGGAGATAAACAGCCCGACCATGACATTGTAATGGAAGAGGTAAACAAGCTGATTGAGCCGAAAATCGGAGCAAAGCTTGATATCAATTTCATAGACATGGGTTCGTTCGCTGAGAGAATGAGAATGAACATGGCGGCGCAGTCAGAGTTTGATTTGATGTTTGTCGGGTATCTGAACAAATACGATGATGTTGTAAACAACGGAGGCTGTCTTGATATAACGGAAATGCTTGACGATGTACCTGCGCTGAAAGCTTCAATCCCCGATTATGTGTGGGACGCAGCTAAGAGCAACGGTAAAATTTATGCAGTTCCCAATGTTCAGATTATGACGGCAAGCTTTGGCTACAACATAAAAAAGGATATTGTTGACAAATATAATATTGATGTATCGGCAATCAAAAATCCGAGCGACATAGAAAGCGTTTTGAGCACAATAAAAGAAAATGAACCGAATATGTACCCGATTCAGCCGAAGTTCGGTCCGATGCTTTGGGCATATACCGATTATCAGCTATTGTCAAGTATATTTTTGGCTGTAAGAAAGGACGACCCCGAGTGCAAGGTTGTAAATCTGCTTGACACCCCCGAATATCAGGAGGGAATAACGAAGCTGAGAGAATGGTTCTTAAAGGGGTACATAAGACCCGATATAGCAAGCGTTACAGATGATAATATAGACCTTAACCAAGGCAAGTACGGCGTATTGCTTAACGGCTTGAAGCCGGGACTGGAAGAGTCGTTCTATCAGTCAAGAGGCTATGAGGTTGTAACGGCGCAGGTTACGGACACATTCTATGACGGAACGGGTGCATTGTCAACAATGATTGGCGTGAGCAGCACATCAAAGCATCCCGATAAAGCTCTTAAGCTTATTGAGCTTATGAATACCGATAAGGAAATATATAATATGATTTGTTTCGGTATTGAGGGCAAGCATTATTTGAAGAATGATGACGGAAAGGTTACATATGTTGAGAACAGCGGCTGGGTGCCGAAGGCTGACTGGAAATTCGGAAATCAGTTTAACGCTATGCTGCTTGAAGGTCAGAGCGACGACGTTTGGGAGCAAACCGAAAAGGTTAATACCGAGTCGGCAAAATCAAGGCTTATAGGATTTGAATTTGTTGATGACAATGTAGTTAATGAAATATCGCAGATTGCTTCAATCAATGACGAGTTCTACAAGAGAATGTCGACAGGCTATGACGACCCCGACACATATCTTGACCAGTATAAGGAAAAGCTGAAGCTTGCAGGTATCGACAAGGTACAGGAGGAGCTGCAAAAGCAGGTAGATGAATTTCTTGCAAAAAATAAATAATTATATTATAATTGAGAAAGGATGATTAAATATGAAAAAAATAATAAGTATAGCAGTTACATTGGCAACGCTTCTGTCGTCATTCGGAGCATATACGGTATCTGCCGAAGACTCCGCTTTAAAGGTTGAGGGATATACGGCAGGAAAGCAAAAGCTTGTGCTTGCACTTTCGGAGAATGTAAGCGAATTTGATACAAGCAAGGTAAAGCTTGTAAAAGATGAAACAGATGAAATAGGATTTACGGGCTATTCAACAAGCAAAAATCTTGTTACAATAGACCTTGATGAGGATTTTTCGGAGGAAAGCGTATATCAGCTTACATTCAGCGGAATAGAAAAAGCGTCGGACGTTTCGGAATGGTTCAAAACAGATATTTGGGCTGATGATTTTGAAACCGATAAAATCTGGAACACGGACGCTTCAAAGAATATATGGGACAGCAACGATTTTGCAAACAATACTCATGCCACAATAACGGACGCTGACGGTGACGGCGATAATGAGCTCAAATTTTTGAGCAACGGCAGAAGCTTGAGACCGCTTGTAGATGATATTGAAAATTGCAAATATGAGGATATTTCGATTGAAGCAACTCTTAAAAGTGTAAACGGCGATTCAACCACGCCTAATATAACATTCGGATTAAGAGGAGAAAACACACAAAGAGTATGGCCTAATCAAAAAAGCCGTGCCGAGCTTATATTCAGAGGTTATTCCAAGCAGACCTCAAAAGTGTATGAATTAAATTCGGAAACAACAAAATATGAAGCAGTTTCAACCTGTGAATATGATGCAACGTCAAGCTTTTACAATGGCAACAGTGTTTTGATTAATGCCATTGATAAGTATATTGAGGGATATGTGGGCGGAAAAAATGTTATTTCGCTTACAGATGAAATTGTAACGGGCGGAAGATTTTATATAGTCGGTGCGAACGGTACAATTGATGATATAAGAGTGACAGCTACCGTTCCGACGGAGGCTCCCGCTCATTTCACAGTCAATACATTAAATGCGGGACAGAGCAGCATATATCTTACAACATCATCAGCGCTTGCGTCAAGTACGCTTGATATAACAAAGCTTCACTTGTATGAGGACGGTACAGCGGTAGGAATAACATCGGCGTCGGCAAGCGGTAATGAAATAACTGTAGCGCTTGAAAAAGAACTTGCGGAAAACAAGGTTTATAAATTTACTGCCGACAGCAGATTCGGCGACAGTACGGCTACATTATTGGGAGCGTACGAAACGGAGTTTAAGGTAAAACGCATAAAAGATGATTTCTCAACGGACAAAATCTGGAATGAGGACGCTGCTCAGAATATCTGGAGCGGAACAATGACGGAATTTAGAAACGAAACAAATGCTGTTATTGCTGACGGTGTACTGAAATTCAACGGCAATTGGAACAGAAAGCTTTATCCGGCGGATTATACGACGGCAAAGTATAAAAATACGGTGATTGAGCTGAAAACAGTTAACACCGGTGGTGGAAATCAATTTGAGGCAAGATTGTATACAAGAGTAACTCCGTCAAACTCTGTCGGTGCGGGTCTTTCGGAAGGCGTTACAATTCCTCTTCGCGGATACAGAACGGGAACGGCAATTGAAATGGTAAATCTTGAGGCTGACGGAACAAAAACGACGTCTGAACCTACATATGCACAGACAATTTTTAACACTCAAAGAAATGTCAGAGTTATATCCGCAGATGAAAATATAAGATTATATATTGACAATACATTATACGGAAGTATTGAGGATACTGTTCCTACAGAGGGTACGTTTGCGATAGACGGTTATTTAGGTTCGATTGATGATTTCTGCATGACAGCTACAATTCCCGTTGTACCCGATATTGAAGCGGAGCTTCAGGTTACATGCATGGATACAGACGGCTATGAAGCCTCATGGGATTCGGCAGATAAGGTTACGGCATTTGTTGATTTGAAGAACAATACAGAGGACAAAAAAACAGCAGCGGTAATATTTGCTTTTTATGATACAAACGGAAAAATGCTTGACGCATACACAGCAAAGTCTGTAGAGATTTTGGCGGGCGAGACAAATTCAACAATGATGGAGAACGCAGATATGCCCGAGGGTGCGGCATATGTAAGGGCTTATGTATGGGATTCGCTTGAAAATCTTACACCCTATACGGGTTCTTTGAAATTCCCGCAATAATTAATTCAGTATACGGTTCGGGCAGGATTTAGATTCTGCCCGTCAGTTCCGAAAGAAAGGAATATCAATATGAAACTCAATAGAATAAAAAATCTGTTAAGTATAATTTTATTGTGTACATTTTTGTGTACGCAAATATCAGTAATATCGGTATCGGCAGAAGAAAGCCTTGAAATAACGGGTTTCAGTGCAACTGCCAACAGTATAGTTTTGAATTTTTCACAGGCTGTAGACAGCACAGCTTTGGCGGGAGAAATAAGTCTTGCAAGCGATGAAGAAGAGGTTTCGCTGAACGCTCCCGTTTTTAATGAGGATAATACCGAAGCGGTTTATACCGTTTCAAGCAAATTGAAGTTGAATACAAAGTATATAATTACTGTTTCTCAGGGCTTTGGCGACGGTAGTTATGTGTTAAATGAAGAATATATAAAGGGATTTAAATTAAGTCCTGTTTTTGAAGATGATTTCAGCGGCTATGACGAAACGAACACGGTAAATTCGGCATATAGGGCAACAAATCAGAACGGCGGCGAGGGCACAAACAACAGAATGTCGCTTACGGACGGCAGACTTTATATTACGCCGAGCGCAACAACCACATACACTCCTGCGTCCGTTTCTTTGGCGGATATGAAAAAATGGGACGATATAAATATGGAGCTTACGGGCGTTACGGCAGACGGAAACGCCGATTTATATATGGATTTGCGCTCACCGTATGCGTGCGGTTTTTACGGCAGAGATACATATATGCGAGGTGACGTTCGGGTCATATATAAGACTGACACGGGAGTTATGAATACAACGGTCCGTCCGCTTAAAACGGGGTCAAGCTATAAGCAGACAGCTGATATTTCAAATAATTTTGATTTAACCGTTTCACTCAAAGGAAATAATATAAAGCTTTACGCAAACAGAGATTTGATTCAGAGTGTTACGGACGCAGAGTTTCCAACGGCGGGAATTACGGATTTCAGTTTAGTAAGCGGAGCGGTAAGCTTTTCGGGAATAAGCTTTTACCGTGTAAGCGAGATTTCAACGGTGAAAAGAACCCCGATGCAGATGAAACGCTGGTATGCGGACTGCGAGGGAGTAAGAGTATATTTTGATAAGCCCGTCAATGAAGCGAATATCACGGGTGAAATAGGCATTTATAAAGATGGTGAAAAGCTTGCGGGCAAGCTTACGTCAAATGAAAATCATATTACAATCACAACAAACGAAAAGCTTGAAAGAGATACTGAATATACATTGTCGATAAACAAGGGTTTTGGGGACGATTTATATGAGCTTGATGAAGATAAGGAAATAAATTTTATTATTCAGACTATTTTGGAGGACGATTTTGAAAAGAACAGCCTTACAAATTCAAAGGAAGAATATAATAAGTGGTACAGTAATTCGGTGGGCTACTGTATGATAGAAAACGGAGAAATGGCGTTCAAGGGTCACGGCGGTTATCTTTATCCCAAAACTTGGCAGGAAACAAGCTACGAGGATATAACGTTATATTATGACCTGATTACAAATACTTCGCAGGTTTACGGCGGAGGCGACGGCGTTAATATGTTTGTGTTTATGCGCAGTCAGGGAAACGGCTATTTTAACACCGATAAATATGTTATAACGCTGAGAGGCTCTATGGAAGTGCCTATAAGAAAAATAAGCGGGACTGATACAACGGTGCTTACACAGGCAAAAATCGGAGTAAGAGGAGTACACAATACTCATAAAATGAAAGCTTCGATGTCGGGCAATCATCTGAGAATTGATTTTGACGGAGCATTATGGCAGGAATATTACGATGATGAGCCTTTAGCTGCGGGAAATATAGGATTTCAGGGTGTTTACGGTCATATAGATAACGTTATTATAACAAGACCCGCTTTGGCAGGTAAGGTCGAATATGAGCTACCGTCAGATGAGAACTATATGGAAACAGACAAAGACATTACTGTAAAATTCGGTAATGATATGGACGTATCGACAATTGATGAAAACGGTATTCTTGTAAAAAAGAACGGCATTAAAATAAAAAATTATACGGTTTCCGCAGCAGACGACAAAAGAACCGTGACAATACATTTTACTGAACCGCTTGAGTTTGATACGGAATATACCGTGTCGGTTGCGGACAGCGTAAAGGTTGAAAACAGCGACGAGATATGCGGATATAAGGAACAGAAATTCAGAACAATGCCGGCGGCATTTGAATATAAAAGCTTTACCGTAAAGGACGGAGATTCGGTTATTGAAAGTATGTCGGAAATAACAAGTGGAAATATAACGGCAAATGCTGTTATAAAAAATAATTATCTGGCTGAAACAAGGGACTGTCTGGTGACAATAGCACTGTATGAAAAAACAGGAAATAAGCTGCTTGCGGTAAACGGCGGCAGATATGAGCTGTCGGAGGGGCAGAATGCCGAGGTAAACGCAGCCTTTACAGTATCACCCGAAAATAAAGATAATATGTATATAAAATGCTTTGTATGGACTCCGTACGACAAGAATATAAACAGCGGATTTACACAGCAGTATATATGGGAGTTTAATTAATAGAAAAGGATTAATATATGAAAAGAAGTATATCAAAAATATTATTAATTATTCTGATGATAACATTTGCGAATGTTCCGATTATTCAAGCAAACGGAAGTCTGCCGATTGAAATGTCGGAAATTAATCTTGATTTCGGAGCAGATTACGCAAACAAGCCCGTAACGGTGATTTTATTAAAGCCGAATATGACATTTGAAAGCTTTACAAAGGCACGCGGAGCGGAGGTAAACGATACCGCAGAGGATATTCAAATGTCGGTGACGGACGAAACGGGAGCTTATGTGTATACTCCGAATGATTACGGAAGTCTTGCGGGCTATACGGTTTATGCAAAATGCGCCGGTAAGGCAATTGAGAAAAAGCTTAAAACAAGCGGACATAACGTTGATATTCATGTTGCCGTAAATGGTGATGACAGTGCGGACGGCAGTGAAGATACACCTGTTGCAACGCTTCAAAAGACAAAGGAATTGGCAGAACAGTATGACTGCGATGTTACAATCAAAATTCATGCGGGTACATATTATTTTGACAGCAGCGTAGAGTTTGCGTCGGACAATGCCGATTCAAGGCTGACCGTAACGAATGCGGGAGACGGAGAGGTTATTTTCAGCGGAGCGAAAAAAATTGATGTGTCATCACTTGTGCCCGTTACGGATAAAACCGTACTTAACAGACTTCAAAGCGGTGCGAGAGATAAAGTTTTACAGGCGGATTTGTCGGCGTTCGGACTGACAAAGGAAATGGTTGACTTTGAAAGCAGAATGTCAACAGGCAATCTGAATATTACGGTCAACAGCCTGTATCTTAACGGAAAAGAACAGAATATTTCACGCTGGCCCGACGACGGTTATGCGAAAATCGGAAAAGTAATAGAAAAAGGCGCAACTCATCGCTGGAGCTCATCAAACGAAAGACACAACGGCGGTACATTTGAGTATATTGATAATCAGCCGTCACGCTGGGCAAATAATAATGATATTATAGTTGACGGATATTTCGGTTCGGAATACAGATACGAATATGCTTCAATAAAAAATCTTGATACGGAAAATAAACGTATAACCTTTAAAAACTGGACGATGTACGGCATTGTTAAGGGGTTTAGGTGGAGAGCGAAGAATATACTGGAGGAAATAAATCTTCCGGGCGAGTGGGCGATTGACCCCGATAATATGCTTCTTTACTATTATCCGTCATACGAGCTGTCGCAGAATGATGTTCTTGAATTTAACGCTCTTGACGTACCGTTTATCACGATGACAAATGCAAATAACATAGCAATTAAAGGAATAACCTTTGATAAATGCGCATATACGGCAATAACCGCGTCGGGCTGCAATGACGTTGAAATAACGGACTGTGTAATTTCAAATACGGATAATGAGGGCATAAGAGCCGCAAAAGGTAAAAATATAAATATATCGTCAAATACCTTATATAATATTGATGGAATAGGCATATACATATCGGGCGGCGACAGAGATAATCTTATTTCCGCAAACAATGTGATAAGCGATAATCATATGTACAATATTGCAAAAAATGTCATGAACCCCGCAATTATGCTCGGAAGTCAGGTATCGGGCACAGTTGATTATAATATCGGCACAAAGGTTTCAAACAATCTGATACATAACTCGGAGTTTGCGATAGGGTACAGAGGAAATTTGAATAAAATCGAAAATAACGAGCTGTATAACGGAGTCAGAAATTCAGCCGATATGACAATGAT
>CAKSGG010000004.1 GCA_934454215.1 uncultured Clostridia bacterium | reverse complement strand
TTTCCTGTAAATATCGTTGTTCTTGTATCTCCTTGTTGTTTTACAACACTTACATCAAGATTAGAGTTGTCAATATCGGATACAAAATCATCTTCCGTGACTGTCACTTGCCCCTCGTCCATTTTTACTCTATATCCCAAATCATGAGTTCCTTGAGCATAAACAGTTGAACACAGCATTCCGACCGCTGCACATACTGCAATCATACGCTTAAACTTATTCATAAAATCTCCTCCTTTTTCGTTGTAATTAAAAAAGGCACAGATAAACCGCAGCCTATTTTGACCGCTCTTATCTGTGCCTGAAATTACGGGTTTTTCCATAGCAATACCCTCCTTGTCATATGTCAATATCCCTTCTTATTACCACCTTCATACAAACTTATATGTTAATTATATCACATTTCATCAAAATTTTCAATATTTTCAACGAATTTTATATATATTCTCTTATATGCACAAAATTGAGGCTTACACATATTGCATAAGCCCCAATTTCTGATTATATCTTGTTAAATTGTCGATTTGATTTTTTAAAATTTTTCCTGTTACAAAACTATTGGGATTCTCTCATCAATTTTATGCTGTACATATATTTTAGCAGCTCTTGCAAAATCAATCTCTTCATACTCTCTTTTGACATTTTCTAATTGATAATTGCCGTTTAGCTTTGCTGTGTTTCCCGCATAATGCTTACCGCCGCATTTAAGCCAATATCTCTTATTTTCTTTATAAACAGAGAGCTTTTCGGCAATGTTGTATTCGTCTGCGAGTAACATAGAACCGTTTATATATGCGTAACGAGTTAAACTCCCTTTGACATAATAGCCATATGTAACAAGTCGTTTTTTTGACCTTTCCCTACTCCGAAGCACACGCTTTATTTCCGCCAGTGCTTTTTCCTTTTCACCTATTGCCAGCCAATAACCCCACATATATCTTGAAGTATCAGCATTAAGCTTTTTATATGTACCGTTTTTTTGTATAAGTAAAATATACAAACTCTCCGGTGCATATTTATATGCAAGACCGACTTTGATTAAATCTCTTTTCTTAGACATTTTCATCCCCCTTAATATTTGATTTATCATCAAAACAATTTTTCTTTATCTCTTTTTCGGCAAACACGACATTAAATGTCAACGATATTGCAAACAATATACAGATGATTGTATCAATAATATCAGGATAAACCCTATTATATATTAAAAGCTCCAGCACTCGCCATAAATCCGTAATAATGCTGAAACTCCCGTATAATATTAAAAATACCGATAACCGAAAATTTGAATTTTCCATATTCTTTTTCTCCTCCAATTTAAGCGACTTTTCTTTGCAAAATCTGATATTCCGGTGCGTCAAATTCTCTGCCGCATCTTGTAATAAATTCTTGATCACAAGAACGCAGTCTAACCCAGACTTCGGGCGGATTTATAAGCATATTGCATACAATATTGACAACTTCAAATTCTGCAACATCTTTATACCAATGCGGCTTATAGCCATTCATACATTGCACCCGTTTGCACCAATCATATTCCATTTTAAATTTGTCACCGATGTTAAATGCCGTATCCATTTCTACCACATTTGGTTTTGATGAATCGCCGGCAACTCTAATTACATTTATCAACAAATTTTAACCTCCCAGATTTAATTATTGATGTACTTAACCATATCCGAAACATTCATCGGCACATCATGTTTTTGGATAGATACAAGGTAATGTTTATCAGAGTAAAAACCTTCTTCATAAACCTCATAATAATCATTGCCATAATCCTCTACAAGTTCTGTCTCATCACATTGTTTGATACAGCCATCTTGCTTTTCTTCCAAAATTTTTTTACAAAGATTTTTTCTTGCCAAATCATAATCGAAGTAAACCTCGGTTGAATGCCCGTAATCATCTTCTGCTGCCCAGTCTTCCTCAATCGTAAAAACAGGTATCATTCGTGTCTCGGAGCTTTGCGTAAGCAATTTTATCATCTCAGGTGCCATAACAACTCGGTCAAGCGCAATATCTCCAAGAGTTTTCGCTTTCCCATGCAGCAACGAAACCTTATTTTCAAACCTTTTTACTTCCTCCGGGAATACCGGTGCATAAAATTCACAATAAATGTCCGGAGCTTGGTTATCTGTTTCCTTATCAGCATCGGTACGGATTTCAATAATATTACCGAACAATCCGTCATACAAGCTTTCAGATGTTCCAACAATATCCTCCCCAACATAATAACTCTTTCCCATATACTCTACTGTATCATTTACATTTTTTAATATCATTTGTATTTCCTCCATCATATTTGTTTATTAACCTCAAACCATTGCAGTTTGTGTATAAATTTGTTCTGAGCATCGTCATAAATCATACAATCCACCAAAACAACTCGGCAATTTCCTGAGGCTGCTTTAAAAATTTCATTCAACGAAAAACTTTTTAGTTTCTCATTGCCGGTTTGTTTCAAAATGCTTTTTATAATTGCAATATCGTCACTCCCATTAACAATAAAGCACTTGCCGGTTACAACCATAAGATAATTCTGCGGCGAGAAAATTTCATCTGAAACCACACAACTATCAATATTGCCCTGAATATTTTCAAGCTCTTCCTCGTATTGTCTTACGCACTGTCTCAACCGTTTGATTTCCTTTTGACATACCAAAACTCTTTCATCATCGTACATTTTCATATTCTCCTTTTTGAATTCAAGGGGGTATACATTTCTATATACCCCCTTAATTTTAAGACGCTTTTACGCCGCCAACCCTAATACCTGCGTTCTTTTAACTGCAAACTTAAACTGATCGCAAATATCACGCAGCATTGTAAATTCTTCATCTATACCCGATAAATTCTGTTTTAATATTCCTTCATACTCTCTCTTTTTGCTTTCAAGCGACTGGATTTTCAGTTCCCAGCGGTCAAGAATTTTTTGACTGCTGCTGCCGTTCCGAATAAGATTCAGTATCCTTTTCTGATATGTTTCAATTTCATTTCCCATATCACGATAAAACTCGTGAGCCATTTTGCCCCGCTGTTTTTCGTCATCTGCAACATACATAGAATTTATGCTGATATACTTTGAATCACGCTTGTTTGCATAAGTAAACAGATTTTCCTTTGCAACAAGCTCCATAAAATCTTCAAGCAATGTAATTCCGTGCATATACGCTTTTGGAATGAAATAGTGATGTCCTCTTGCCGATATAGCAGTCGCACACAAGCCGGAAATATATTTATCCGCCATCGTTTCGATGCTCCTGTTTCCTATACAATTTTGATATAATTGAAAAAGGTCTTGCGCCTTGTCAAAATATCCCCGTATATCCCTATCGGAAGAATAATCCACATCAGACAGTATAAGCTCGCCGCTTGTTTTATCAAGAGATAAATTTGCAAGTTTTTTATATGAATTTGTTGTTTCGTACAGCGTTTCTTCAACAAGTTCACGCGAAAGAACATCTGTATTTGCTCTCTTATTATCCCTGCAATAAATCTTGACAATTTTAACTCCGCCGTTTTCGGTTTCCTCAATCCTGTCATAAATTTCACCGGTAGCGCTTCTGAATGCGTCTGTTGCGGATATATTCTCATTTACTTCAATCGGAAATCCGATTTGTCTGCAAATTTCCTTTACCCGCTCCGCTTTCACAATCAGTTTTGGCAGAGAGTAATACATATATTTGCCCATAATCTCTTGGATTTTGCCGTCCTCTGTATTAATCGCCATATAGTTTTGTAAATTATTACTCATTTTTGTTCCTCCTCAAATTTTATCATAATTTTTTATGCCGCCGCACATTCCGACTGCATATACATACTTTTTGCATAGAAGTAGTCATCAAGCCCTTTATATTCCGGGTTCCACGAACAGCTTTTCCACTCAACTCCGATATTGTCAAGACTGTTTCGCAAGTCTATCAGCGCCTGCTTCACCTGTGGATTTGAGCGTTTATCCATATCAAAAGCCTCATACACCTTTGTTATCCTTAAATCCCGGATAACACTCGGCAAATATTGAATAGCGTTAACACCCGGAACAGCCATAAACAACTGCCCGTTTGACAATACGCTTGTTATATCTGCTTTCATAGCGCCTTCGGTAAGACAAACCTCTTTTGCCGTTGTATCTCCGACAATGTGTATCCAGGGCTTCGCACCCGTTCCGTCCTTAAAATGCTTGCTTGAAAACCAACGATATTTTTTATCTCCCGAATTTGGTGCAACATCAAGCCGCATCTGCAATCCTTGGATATATCCCTCATAATTGCACACCGGGACAAAAATACCGCCGCATTTTTTCACATACATTTGAACATCCCCGTGTTCATCAATATAAAACCCCGGAATACCCAAAAGATTATGCTTTGACGCAAGCTTTTCCAAGACCTCACGCCTGAAAACATTATCTGTCGGAATACTCCTATACATAAACTGATGAATATGGTTATATGCCAATCCACGATTTTCAAGACTTTCACGGTGACGCTTATTCAGATGCAAAAGGCTCAGCAAATCATAGTACACATTATGCCTGTCCTCTATTGAGCGAATGGGCAGCTCCGGTTCCTTTCTGTATGAAATGGTTTCTTTGTCAAGGCGGACATCATCATTTCTGATAGCCTCATAGGCTTCCCGATTGCTGATGTTATGAGTTTTTGCATACAGTGAAACACTGTTTCCTTTTTCTTTACATCTGAAACAATGAAATCTGTCCATTTCTTGATTTAATCCCAAATGATATTTGGTATCACCGCAAAAAGGACACAATGCCTTATATTCAACCCTGTTATGATCATATGGGTGAAACTGTATGCCACACCGCTTTGCCACTTCAATTATGTCAAAATCTTCATACCTAATCGCCACATTATGCCGCCTCCTTCATCGGCTCTTTTTTCTTATACGGATATGTCGTTGTTAAGTCTGTATTTCTGGCAAACGCAGCTATAATCTGTCCGTACATTGAATCAATCCCGGTCGTAATGCACTCCGCATTGTCAATGTATGTAGGATATACAAGTCCCGTAAGCCTTGCCATCAGATTAGCGACTTCCAAACCCGCTTTTACTTTTTCCGATGTGGAAAGCCAGCGATAATCCTTGCCGTCATATGTGAATCTGAAAGTATCTTTTATTTCTCCTGTTGTTTTAACCACATCATACAGTTTTATCGACGCACGCTTCATTTTAAGCTGATTTAGTGTAAGTTCCGCCTTCTTTGCGGCAAATTCGCCGGCAGCGTGAATAAGGCTGTTTATTTCCTTTTTCCTTGCCTCATTTGCTGCAACGCTTTTCTCAATGTCCGCTATTTTCTGCGGTGCCTTGTCCGTTTCACAAAGAGCATTGACTTCCGCTGCATATGCCTCCGCCTGTCTTTTCAGTTCGGAAAGCTCTGCGAATTCATCTTCGGAAAGATTTCCGAGCCTGATTTTATCCTCCAGCATTGCAATTTCCGAAACATCGTAATTTCCAAGTGCTGCAAGCTCAGTTTCAATACGCTTTAAATCATCTGCCCGAAATTCTTCAAACTTCTCTCTGCTTTTTTTATCAAACTCCAAAAGTTCGTTATATGCCTGCATTGCCGCCTTACCCTTTGAATAGGTTTCGCTATACTGTGTTTTTATTCCGCCAATAATACTCTTATAATTGGTTTCATTGACAACAGTACCGCAGGTGGGGCATTTGTCGCCGAGTTTGATGCCTTTTGCCTGAGCTGCAAGAACCTTACAATGCTTTGACAAGCCCTCAATCTCAGTCTTGATTTTAACAATATCTCCGGTAAACTTTGATTCATACTGACGGTTTTGTGCCTCTGCCTGCTTAGCAAGCAGTTTTGTCCTTTTTTCTTCGGAAAGGCTATTGGCAATCTGTGATTGCTTTGCCTTTAACGCTTCAATGTCTATTCCGTCAAATTGTTTTCCCTCAAGTTCACCTTTTCTTGCCATAATCTTTTCGCCCTTTGCGACAACATCGTCAATCTTGTCAGCTGCTTCTTTCCGTTGAGTTTTAAGCAAATCAATCTGTCCGTCAAAATAATTGAGCGTATTTTCGATTTCCTTTAATTCTTCACGCTTTTTGCTGATGTAAAACTCCGGTTCAAGCATACTTTCGTTTTCAAGCAATGTTTTTGTACTTTCACTCAATTCCGCCAAAATAGTTTTTTCATCTGTTGCAGGCAAGAGTTTCTGTAAAAATTCTCTCCCGCGCTCTGCTATTTTCTCAATGAAATATAACGGATTGAGTATTGAGAGAAATATATCCCTGTCAGCAAAAACATTGGTTAAATCAGTTTGCCGCAGCTGTACCTTATCTAATGTAATAGTCGTATTGTTTCCGGCTTTTCTGCGTATAAGGTTATGAACCTCGCCGTCTTCGTCAACAAAAGTAACCTCAACCCTCATTTCATTACTTTCGGCATTTAACAGTCTGTCGCAGCTCTTATCACCCCAAAAGGGCGTTCCGCAAAAAGCAAATGCTATCGCATCGGCAATAGTTGTTTTGCCCCTACCGTTTCCGCCGGATATGTAGGTGAGTTTATCGAATTCAACTGCATACGGTTCCTTAAATCGCTTAAACCCGGTCATTTCAATTCTTACAATCGAAAATTTATTTACCTTTTTCATCGTTTACCTCCTTGTTTATGCCGCTATGTCATAGGTTTCGAGTATTAAATACTGTCCGTAAGCATTCTGACCCCTTTTGCCTTTTAAGTTTTTAAGCTTTGTACCCGTTTTTAGGTTGGGATCTCTGCCATACATAAACATAGTGCTGTTTTTGCCGCCTTTATCCAATACCAGCGTGCTTTTTATGGTTTCGCCTTCACCCTCGCAGCGTATGCTTTTCACCTCGTAGACATCGCCTTGAGGCGGTTTGCTCGTGTTAGGTTTAGGCAATGGCGGATTTGCATAGGGCTGCCCGGAACCCGAAGCACTGCCGTGCGTCATATTGCCCGAGGAACCCTGACCGAAAAATTTTATAACCATTGCGTTATATATTTCTTCAAGTCTCGGCTTTTCTTCATCTGCAACAAGATATGCTCTGCCCCTCTGCTTTGCTTTAACCCACACAGGATCAAACTTATACAAATATCTGCCAATATTCCATTTAACCGCAACACGCTTAAACGCATCTGACAATCCGCCCTTAATAGATTCAAAATCCGTATTTTCGGCTCCGTCGCTTTTCTCCACCCATTCCTTTCTTTCGTCGTTATAGACAGAGAGTTTGCAGACCTGCGAATTTATGATTTTGTCATCTTTTCCTTGCTCTTTTGATTTTTCGGTATAACAATGCCATATTCCGTATTCATCTTTCCAATTATACGGACCCACAACATCATCAAGTCTGTCCGCTATCGCCCTGGCATCAAGATACGGCACTGCATAACCTTCGCATTTGACCTTATCTACATACTGCATTCGCCAGCTAACATCAGATGCCGGAAACGGCTTGCCCAATTTCTCAGAAAGACTGTTCTTATCCATATTTTCCTCCTTATCTCGGTTTAATAAAATCAATTAATGTTTTGCCCGTCGGAATAAGGACATTTTCATAATAATACTTCTCGTCCTTGTCCTTTAAAAACTCCAGCATTGTTCTGTATTCCATATTTAATTCCGTCCTGTCCGGAGTATATCTGTCGTTATTGTCCGGCATAGAAAAAATATAGTACGGAATACCGTTTAACTGCCGCAGAGATTTTATTTTAGGCATCACATTTCCACCGATACACATATCAAATCCGCTCACATTTGAGAACGGATATTTATATAGCTTCGTATTTTCACGAAGCACTCCCATATCGGCTACCGCCACACTAACCTTTGTAATTCTGAAATTCTTGTCAATCTCAAAGCCGAAAAGCAGTCTCGGAATCGGAAAATCTTCATATTTTGTATTTTCATAAATCAAATCAATTCTGAACTTTCCCAAATCCATAACAACATATCTGTTTCCGTTTTGTTTCTCCGTGTATGAAACACATCTGTCCGGCAAAATCCCGCTATTAACGGTGGTTATCTCCACATTCTTCTCAACAATCTTCACAAGTGTATTCATAGAAATAACCTTATGTTTCACCGTTTCGCCTCTGTAATCATCTATGACAAGATTCAAATCCTCATTGATATAAAATCTTAAACCCGTCAAATTATTCAATTATGCCGCCTCCAACATTTGTTTTTCTCCGCAGTATGTTTCTTTTAATTGTCTTAGCTTAAATTTGTATCTGTCAAATACAACAATTAAACCGCAATACAAATAAAACAAACTGTAATATCCATCGTAATAATATAAATATATCCGGATATTATCTCTGTTTTCTTCGTCTGCATCTGCATAAACCAATCTGCAAAACATAGCTGTAGCATCCATACCACATATGTTGTTTTGTATACAACATTCCATTTCCATGCACTCTTGCCTATACTTTTCTTCAGTGATAACCTTGTTGCTATAAAGATAATCCAGAGTTTTATAATACTCTGTCATATCCTCATTAGAAAATTTCCACTGTTCGCCTATAGCTTCCCGTTCATCCTCCGGTGTGTTTTCATCACTTTCATCATATATTTCGTCGTAATCATCGCAAAAAGGCAACATCGGAAGTTCTTCCATAGCATTATACTCAAAATCCTCTATATCTGCAGAAAAGTTTGAAAAATAGTGTTCTACATCTTCAATACAGTTTTCGCAGCAGTCTTTAATTTGTTTCACCGCCTCCAAAAATGAACAAAGATCACTTGTTATCAAATCAAGCATATTCTCCTCCTTAATAGCAGTGCTTATTGTTTGAAAACAAACTTTCCGCTTTGTTCATAACATTAAACAGTTCTCTTACCAAAGATAGTTTAGGTTCTAAAACGGTTTCATAATATTGCATATAATCCTCTAAATCATCACTGGTGAATTTCGAAAAATCTATTTTCTTTATTTCTATTTTTCCTCCTTCAGCAAGCCTTTTCGTTGTGGCATTATGCAAATAATTAAAACCCGTTGTTCGTTCCTTTGCTTTTCGGTTTTCTATATTTCTTACTGTTTTGAACTCATCAATGAAGCTGAGTTTATTAACCTGTAGTTCCATAATTTTTTCTACGCCAACCGTTTTAATCCGTCAGGTGTCAGAACATTAAATAACATTCTGTTTACCCTTGTTTCGGTTAGTGTGTTTTCCTCCTCATTTTCATATTTTTTTACTTCTTTAATTACACGACCTTTTATAATGTGCGGATTTTCACAATCCACATATCCGTTAATCAGTCCGCTGCCGCCTATTAGTCCGACCTGTCCTATGTTTAAGGGTAAAAGCGGTCGCTTTTCTATTGCATCAATCCGGCTTTTTTCAAAGAGCAAATTTATTGACTTTGATTTTGCAAGCTGTCTTTGCAATTCGCCTAAGTTAAATTTGGCACCCTTGAACACCTCAACGGTTTTGGATATCTCCGGAAGTGCATAGCTTTCAGGTATTATGGTATCTATCGAAGGAATTTTATCAGGCAGCATAGCATATTGTGATAGTTTTTCCGCAAGCTCACTACCGTCACATTTTTTCTTTTTTACTCCGAAAACCACAACCTGATTGAATTTCTTAAATTCGTCATTCAAAAATCTATACACCGATATATTTCCGAAATTATCGCACAAAACTCTGCAAATGTCATAGGTAAGACGGTAATACGGGACAATATACATAAGCACACCGTCCTGCATAAGGTGATGCATACTCTCTACAAGAAACCTTTTTTCACTTCTTGCCTTTGTACCGCCATCACCGATAACATTTAAGTATGGGGGATTTAGAAACAATCCGTGAAATACTTCTCCGCTTATTCTTGAATGAAAAAAACTTCCGAAACCCACTCGGTCAAGTCTGCCTTCCGCCTCCTTGCCTCTGGCATCATCTATTTCCGTTCCGTAAGTTACAGTGTTCGTTCCCAATGCAAGAACATTAAGGGCTATTCCCTCACCGCAGCACGGATCCAAAATGTTTACACTGCAATCCGGGAATTTCAATGCACTTTTAATCATCTTGACATGAGTGTTTTCAGTAGGAAAATATCCCATTTTAACATTATTCATCAGATGACCTATGATTTTTGCGGTAATCTTTTCGCTATGCGGAATTTGTTTTCTCAAAATGTCTATTGCCTCGATAAGCTTGGTATAGTCCGGCGTCATTAAATTATAGCTATTAACTGCACCAAACAGCTTCCCGGCAAACTCAGCACATTCCGGCATTTCACATTCAAAGAATAACAGACGCAAGTTCCTTACCGTATCAAGCAGCTTTATTTTTATTTGTTCCAAATCTGCAAGAGTGTCTT
Organism: uncultured Clostridia bacterium; assembly: GCA_934454215.1. Taxonomy (GTDB): domain Bacteria; phylum Bacillota; class Clostridia; order UBA1381; family UBA1381; genus Ornithomonoglobus_A. The sequence goes on along the minus strand of CAKSGG010000004.1, from coordinate 71,785 downwards.
TTGCTCGCTGTATATTATTCCTCTGTCTGTAAATATCAATGGCTTTCCGTTTTATCGGCATTGCCTCTGTGATACTGATTAAATTCCTGTCCATTTCCGCAAATTTTTCAAGTGCATAATAAGATTCGCTCATCAAGCAACCCTCCCTATGTCTATATTTTCATTATGAAAATCAACATTTTCGGTCTTGTTGCTTCTGATAAGTTTTTTATTTCCGAAAGAATCAATGGTTTCCAGCTTTTCTGTCTTAATCGTAACCGTCCTTTCAAGTGTCATTATCACTTCCTTGGTCTGTGTTAATATAAAATTGTTTTCCATTATGTTTTCCTTTCATTTTATAGCTTTCATCAGCAGCTTTCTCGCCGAAAAAGCAATCCTTGTTGTTTCAAGCCTGCCTTCGATAAGCAGATAGTACAGCATTGTGGAAATAGCGGTTGATGCAAATAAGTTTGCCGCTATGCTTTGCGGTGCCGACACGCTTCTTTCCGCACAAGACAATTCCGATGGGAACTTCTCGACATCATTAAGAATGTCCGGATACACACTCGCTACCGGCTTGCATATTACCCTTCCGCTTGATTTTACTCCGCATACTACCTGTCCGCCGTACATTTCATTACCCGAGTCAATATAAATAAGGTCATCCATTCTCTTGAAAACCTCATGACACATAACTCTGGAACGATTATTATCCACAGCACCTATCAAAATACTTATCGGCTTCGGATCACCCATATAACTATAATGTTTCTGATACAAAAGCTCATAAAGCTGATCTTCATCTTCAATAAAATCCGGAATATATTCCGTTTCAATACCAAAGACATCAGAATAGCGTGCCGCCATTACCTCTGCTTTATTTTCGCCTATATCTACCTGAGAAAAGCCTTGCCTTATAAGATTTTTGTTTTCAACAATATCTCCGTCAGCCAAAATAATTCTGCACTTACGATTTGACGCAAACGCAATTCGGTACAAATGTGGAATTACATATCCGCCTGTGCCACCTGCTCCGATAATCAATATCCTGACAGGTCTGTCAAGTGCCAGTTTCATAGTTCCGCCTCCTTCTTGAAAGATTTTCTCTCGCCGACAGAATTTTTCCATTCCGGCGGATATTCTGCGTTATACCCTTCCATAATTACAGATGGGTCTATTTCCACAAATTTGCCGCCACAGGATATTCTTGCTTTAATATCGGGGAAAATCTTATCCATTCGACCGACAACAATGTATATTCTCGTTGCTTTTTCATCTCTGTCATCAATACACGAAAAATACGCTCCCATTGTGTTATGAGAATGTATTTCTGCAACAAGAAGATATTTGCTCTCGTCAAAATCGGGCAGAATTGCGTCTACACTATCCTTTGACACTTTCTGCTTCGGAATTACAATACAGTACTTTTCTGTTTCATAAGACCAGTAAATATACGCAAGTGCTTCCAATTCAACATCTTTATCAATAAACGATTTGAAAAATGCAATTATTTCAGACCACACGCTATAAGGAATTTTCGGCAAGGCCGGGATAAACCCGGCTCTTACCTTTTGAAAATCAGTTACTCTTTCAGTCTGTGCGATAAATGTGCCTATCTTATTGTTACGAACTTCGAATACCTTGCCATCCCTTGACGGAACAAATGATATCAGCTTTCCGCTTTTTTGTGCTTCCTCAACAGAATTGAATAAACCTTTATATTCTGCCATAACACCTTTTTTCTTTGCCGTAATCATAGGAATGATTTTGCATTCGATTTCATTCTTCTCGTTTCCACCCTTTGTTTTTTTGGCTTTCGCTTTCTTGTCATCAGGCTTTTTGAGAAAATTTATGAACTCGTCAGATTCTTCAATCTGTGTTTTCATACTTGCGATAGTTGTCTTTTTCGCATCTGTAACCTGCTTTACAATAGTGCCGTAGGTTACTTTCCATTTCACATTTTCGCCCTCATCAAGCTCAGGGAAGTCCTCAGCTTTTTCCAAACGGAGCTGCTCAAAGGTTTTTGATGTATCAACAATTTCCTCCTTTGCACCGCCATGTTCAAAAAACGGCAGTTTTTCGATTAAGCTGTTTTTCTTAGTCTCTGCCTGTTTTTCGTCTGCCTCCGCCATAACCGCCGACCATAAATCCTGCGGTTCTTCGGAATTACTTTCAGCCTGTACCTTACCCATAGTTGCTCCTGCTGAACTTTTTGTAACTGTTTCATCTTTGTTTTCCTCCGTTTTAATTTCCGCCACAGAAGCTCTTGGAACATCCGCTTTTTGCTCATTGGCGTTTTCTGTTATCATCTGTGCCTGTGCAGGTGGTGGTGTTTCCTCGGCTTTTTTCTCCGGCGGTGTTTGCTCAACATTCAAATCTTCAAACACTGCCGCAGCCTCATTATCGTCAAGTGTTGTAAAGCCACCGAAATCGCTCGCCTCACTGCCCAAATCCAAATCACCGCCAATTATAAATCCATTTTCGTTTTCAAACATTCTTTTTTCCTCCTCTTAATTTTTAAATTCGTATTCTCCGTATTTAAGCCTTGAACTCATATCACCTCCTGCATTGCATTTTGCCCTGTGGCAAAGCAAATAGGATATCTATATGAAAGCCTATACTTTTTGGGAGTACGGCTGAGTTTTCTGCATACTTCCTCACAAATATCAACGCTATCATCGGCAATCGTATCACCGAAAGTCAAGCCCGATTCCGTGAGTGGATAATCAAGACTTAAAAACACAAATTTGTTTTTTTCTCCTTTTTTCTTTCTGAAATAGTTACCGAGTGCTGAACGCATATGATTTTTAGCGATCGTTTCAAAAGAATACTTTTTTAGTTCCTCACTCTCATCATATTGCTGCACAGCCCTTAAAAATCTGAATACAACAATATCGTAGTATTCATCAAGCGGCAGACTTCTGTACTTCAAAAAGTTCTCTAATACCTCGTGATGTTCTTCCGCAAACTGCCTCTGCTTCTCTGTTAATTTTGTTACTGTCATTTTTTATTCTCCTCCTTAGATTTTTTGCAAAAACAAAAAACACACGCAAGTTCCCGCAACAGGGTAATCACATGTGTTTGTTTTCACTTTAATATTTTGTTTTCCGTAAAAATGAAAAAAGGCAGGTTTAAGTGCGCACCTATCCCGTAGGATAGAAACTCTTAAACCTGCTTAACTTCTTACCTGTGTTATCTTCTTACCATTTTTACACGCTTATTTTATCATACCTGATTTTATTCTGCAATATGTGGAGTTGTTTTTTTGTTTGAATTCATTTTTTTCGGGGCAGTACAGTTCGAGATTGTTTATTAAATGCTTATTTAGGCAAAAAAATCTCCGGCACCCTCTTATTCAGAGAGTACCGGATTTTAATGCTTAGTGTTTATGCAGCGTTTTCGGCGGTATATGTTAATTTGTAAATCGTATTTTGTGTTTCGATTTCAATGCCGCCTGCTGTTTCATTTCGTATGTCAATCACCTGCGAAGTAAAAAGCGTATCGCCTTCTTCCTTGCAAATGAATGCACGATAGCCACGCTCAAGCTTATAGCCAAGATTTCCCGATATTTCAATAATAGGCTTCATCTAAATATCCTCCTTACCACAATATCGACGGTATAAAGCAAATTGCCAATACCATAACATAAAACATTGCAGTCATTCCAAAGGATACATAAGCTCCTGCCGGGATTTCAGCCTGTTTTCCGTCTTTAACAACAACATTTTCTTTAATAAAGCTCTTTCCAGCCTTGAATAAGTTGAAAAGCGCAAGTAAAAACAGTATTTTATAAAACATAATTATTCCTCCATAAATTCAATTTTCTGCCGGACAATATCTTGCAAAATTCTGATCTATATACTTTGCTGCGTAATATTTCAAAATGCCAACAAATTCGCCCATAATACGCATATGTTTAAGATCGTCACCAAGCGTTTTGAATGCACCGCAAGGGATTTTTTGAATTGTGCGTGTGTTGTTTTCATCAACAGTGCCGTCAATATAGCAATCAATGTAAATCCCCTCACTGCCACCAAAATCCAAATTGGCACAAAAAGTAAACTCATAATTGCTTATTTCCCTAACTGTATTTGATTCCGGCAAATAGTAATCCAATATGTTTCCAACCCCATCATACCATCCGTTTTCTTTAATGAGCCTTACTATGCCATTCATTAAATCGGCATTTGTATCTCTCTTAATCTTTTTTGTTTCACTCATTTTTCTCCTCCTAATCCTTTATTTCGGTACCAAAATTAATGTGTGCAATGATTCTATTTATCGTATCATCATCCCACACATTGCAGGAATAGGTCTTTCTATCATTCCCCTCTCCTGTATGTACCGTTACTTTTTCATTGTAGATTTGCAGCATACACTTGCTATGATTTGCAACCACAATCGCCAAATTACCTAATTGCTTCATTTTTTCCTCCATAATTTAATCAATATTCATATGAAAACATAATTGTCGTAGCATTATCGCCGGCAATCTCGGATTTTCGGTTTGTGATAATGTATATTTTCCCCTTACAGGTCATATAAGACGCCAGCAGATAAAGGTCTTTAGAGTATTTTAATACATCATCATTTCGCTTTTTATCTCTGGCACATAAATTACCCCAATCCTTGTTACAATATCTCATAATTGCATCTGCAATTTCCAATGCAAACCGTTTGTCATTTTTCGCTTCATTGATTATCGTATTGGTGCATACAACTCGTCCCAAATTAAAATATTTTGATTTAAACATTTTTCCTCCTTATGTTTCATATCCGTTCAGAAATTATATCATCGACTATTTCATCCTTTAAAAGTTCGCTTGTTCGATAAATCCTATCAGCAACCCTTTGCAAAGAAAAATCCAAGTACTTGCCATTATCAAGCAATATGCCTGTCAATTTTGCTTCCGTATCTGTCTTAAATTCATCGAATAATCGGGTAAAATTCTCCGATATACTGCATATGCCGTCTGTTATAAATACAATATCCGGCTTATCCAGTTTTCCGTTTGCAGTTAACTCAATGACTTTGCTTAGTGGCTTTTCAAAATCGGTTCCGCCGCCTAAAAATGTTTCTGCACAGTCAAGAATTTTCTCGGTTAATACATTCTCGTTCTTCGGGAAATAATCAACCTTTATATCTGATGAAAAATGAATTAACGCAAAATTTGTTTTACGGACTCTGCAAATTTGATATAACACCATTGCAACCGCCATACCGTAAGCATTATTTTCACCGAATGTAGACGCAGATTCATCAAGACAAACGATAATATCACCCTTGCCTTTATACTCCGGCTCTCTTTTTCGGTATTGCTTCAATGTCTTACTAAGATATTTTTTCATAAAAAGCGGCACAAGCTCCCTGCACGAAAGCAGTGCAATTTCCGATGTTAATGCCTTTGATATATTATTTCCGTATTCAATATCATACTTTTCGCCACGACCGTATGTATAACCTGCCAATCGCTTTGTATTAAGCATTTCAGCATATCGACCGAGAAATTTTGCAATGTATCTGAGCTTATTGGATTTTGCGGTTCTTTTCAGAATTTCGGTGTTAAGCGGATTTTTGCTCATCTCCGCATCACCATTACCCCATGCCATAACTGCATTTTTTATTCCTTGTGCACGCTCCAATGCCGCAGATAATGAAACAGCAACCATTTCCTTTATTCTTGCACTGTTTTGTTTTATACCGTTTTCAATAAGACTTGAATACATTTGTGTTTGCTCGGTTTTTGATAAAAAGTTATTTGCCCTGTTTACGATTTTTCGGTCAATCGCATCTCTTTGAGATTTTGGAATATTTTCACGCTTTTTGAGCAATTCCGAAACTTGACTTAATAAATCCTTTTTAGTCTGTTCCATTTCTTCAAGAGCATTAACCTTTCCTTTGCCGCCTGTCGTTTTCCTCATAATATCATCAATGTTTTCCAAGAGCTTTATTGCAAATTCTTCTGTAGCACCAATTGACGGAAGTTCCTTACCCTCGCATACGCTCTTTACTGCCGCATAGGAATCATCAGACATAACCTTTTCGAGAATACCCTTATTAAAACTTTTCGCCAATGATGACATATTTTCTTCGTCCGTATATCTCGGAACAATGCCGTACACAGACTGAAATACATCATTAACAAGACTGCCGAATGTTTTTAACTTGGTTTTTCCCTCTTTTTCATACAAAGATAAATCCTCACAATCGCCCATTAAATCCTCATATATTGATTGCTCTATCTTTGTTGATTTTAGAACTCTGTCTGTTTTTCCTCTTTCTCCGTTATAATTTACCGAAACGGCAAAATCGCTTGACAATATTTCATCAATACTTCTGAATCTGTTCATATTGCCTCCTAATCAAATTTGCCAAAGGGGAATAACTCCCCTTTGACAACAGTTTTTCTTAAAATGGCAGGTCATCGGAATCAAAGCTGTCCGCCGGGGCAAACTCACTTTCGTCCAAAAAATCCAATGCATTCGCAGAACCTATTTCGGCACCGCCAACACTATTACCAGATTTTTCGGAATTGCCGCTCCGTGAATCGGCAAACCCAAGTTGGTCTGCTTTCACGCAAAAATCATATACAGTGCGTTCCTCCTGCTGATAGCTGTAGGTTTCGATAGAGCCGACAATAGACACCTGTTTTCCCTTTGTAAAATACTTTTCGGCAAATTCAGCAGCACTTCTTGTTGCATTGACCTTGATAAAATCCGTATCAGGTCTTTCCGCATTTTTACGCTTATATCTCCGATCAACCGCAATCGTAAATTTAGCCTGCTTTACATTGTCGCCAATCATGTTTATTTTTACATCGTTAGTCAGCCTTCCCACCAAAACAACATTATTTACCGCCATAGATTTTTCCTCCTTATACATTTAATCTCATTTTTTCTGATAATGTAATGTGCGGTGTTTTCGCAATATTATCTGCATTGCAGCTCAGATCTTCAAGCATCTGTGCTGCACCGTCTACAGTTTTGCAATCCGACTCGCTCAAATCATCATTCTTCAGATCTGCCAAAGCAGAATAAATTCTGACAAGTTCTTTGTTTACTTTCATATAAATTTTCAGAATTTGTTTTTCAAAATCCGCATTACCGCTATCTTTTCCTGTCGCATAATCATTTAACTCGGAAAAGCTCTCGTTTGCCATTTCAACAAGCTCCTGAGTTTTAGCACCTATCGGATTTTCGCAAATATCAGTCAATATTTTTCCGACCGTCGGAATTTGAGACGGTTCATTCCAGAAATAGTTTTTAAGCACAAGCAAATCCTGCGGTTTTACTTCCGTATTCCCGTTAAGATACGCCTTTGCACGAACTATCGGGGTAAACCCGAAATATTTTCTGTCCGACACATGTATTCCGTTATGTCGAAGCTCACAAAGAACATTATCCATAAGCTCGTTGATTTCGTCCGGCACCTTAATTTTTTCCGCTTCAATCTGCATTTGTTTAAGCTCATCAAGAGTTATACAACTTGCGGAAGAATTTTTGCTGCCGCATTGCTTATTTTTCAGAACTTTCATTCTGTTATCCTTTTCCTTAACATACTCTGTAAGAACCTTTAATTCAAATCTGTCATATAAAGGCTTTAATATTGCCTGTGCCGAATCATTAAAATTCGGTATCTCATTTGATGCAGAAAAGAACGATATAACCGGAATATCAACCGTTTGTCCCTCATTTGTATATACCTTTTCATTAACCGCCGTAAGTAAAGAATTAAGAATACCGTCATTTGCCTTAAAAATCTCATCCAAAAACACAATATGACTGTCAGGAATTTTCCCGTCAGTAATTATTTTCGGTGTACCGCTTTTCAAAGCACAGATAACTCCTTTTAAATTCAGTAAATTCTTTGCCTGCAAAATAGCATCATTTATGGTATCGGAAAGACCGTCGGTTTGATATTTCTTATACAGATTTTCAAGAATGCTTGATTGTCTGGCATATGTTTCGTCTTTTTCCAGCTCACTCTTTGGCATATTACCGGGAATAATGCTGGCTAAATCAAGTCTGCCGAACAGCTGCTCCTCGTCTGTCTGCTTTGACATAAGCCTTTCAAACTGTTTAGCACCTTTTATGCGTTTGCGGAATTGATTTATTGCATAGCTTTTTGCCTGTCCCGTATCTCCCAATATAAATAGATTTTTACGGGCAATTAAGCATATTGCAATACACTCTGTCAATTCTTCCCGTTCAGCCACTTCGGCATTTACCTCATCAATTATCTGATTCATTTTCGTAAACATAGTTTTCCTCCATTTCTAAGCACTTGTTTTTTCATCTTCGCCAAACCAATACGACTTGTCCTCGTTAGATAACTCCTCATCAGATATTACTTCACCGTTACGATACACTTTCAGTACCCCTATACCATTACCCGGCTCACTTGATACAAGCATAAAGTCAAGCTCGGTAAATACTGATGAAATATAAAGTATTAACTTTTCGGGACCAACCCACGGAGTATCAAAATAATAATATGTTTCCATTTCATCTACCCGCAGCGTATCTTTTGCAAAAGAATCCTCGTAAAAATTCCCTTTAACGCTCCAGTGTTGTCTGCACCATTCGCATTTTTCGGAAATAGAAAGTTCCGGCGGAGGATAAAGATTTGAAAAATTATAATTCTCCTTATTTTCTTTTCCGCCTCTGAACTTTTCATCAAAGCGCACTATTTCACTATGTTCGCCCGTTACTCGTAATACATTTTCACATATATTAGACATTAAATTTTCATCTCCTCATCATGCAGCTTTATTACATAAATCAATTACCCTATTGCAGTCCTCAATCTCAAAATATCCAATATGAGTAGCCTTAAAAGGCAATCCCATTTGTTTTGACAGCCATTTGTACCCTTCTGTTCTTGACATATTGCTGTCTTTCCAAAACTTATCGAATACCTGATGAGCTTCCTTGCGTTTTATCCGCAAAATACTGTTTGCCAGAGTCCCCAAAGGCTTGTCGCTTTTCTTATGTACTCCGACAAAAGCATTGCAATTGGTACATAGATATATTCTACCGTAATCCTTCCCGTAAATTTTGCTGCTGTCCGTTAAAATAATTTTCCCGCCGCAATATCGGCAAATAGTAGGTTTTTTCAATTTCACACCTCCTATGCCGCCTGCGAAACTTTTTGTTTTGACTTGGTGCTTTTTCCATTTGTTTTCCGTTCTTCAATCTTTTTAAGCTGATTACGAACTGCCATATCCGACATCGGTGTTATCATAAATTTATCACATTCATCTTCAAGAAGTATATAACCCCGCTTATCAAGCTGAAGCATTATTCTGTTTTCAACCGTTTTTAACGCATTTTTAAGTGCTGACGCAGAATAATAATTGGATAAGCCGAATGTACTGTTGACTGTAACACATGGGATATAGTTTGTTCCGGACCCCACCTCATTTGCGGTTGAGGAATCTATTGAATTTTCACCGAATTCAAGTTTTATATATGAGGTTTCTTTTCCCATAGAAGCAAGATCACAAGCATTAAGTATTTCTTCCTTAAACTTTTCTCCTTCAAGTGCAGCAGTATAAACCGGCTCCAATGAATTTAAGAGTTTATTTACATCGACAAACTCCGAAGAAATTCTTTTTGCCGAGAAAAGCATTCCTTCCTTCATAAAAATTACAAAAGGACCACTTGTACCGACCTCGACCCCTTCATTTCCGGCTGCTGCCGAAAGATATGAAACTGTCTGCTTTGAAAGTGTGAAATCCATACTTCCTCCGCAAGTCATTTTATTTTCTGCAATCGCAATATCTCTTGCGTTGCAGCTTTCAAGTCTGAATCCATTTGGATTTATGTTGAAATGAATACCCATGAATACACCTGATGTAACATCTCCACCCGCAGCTGCATAAGTTTTTGAATACATCTGTTTAATGTCGGAAAGATTAACTGTTGTGTCCGGAAATGGAATTTCAGGACGGGGATAGGTTCGACCGTTAAGTATCCTTAATGTATACACACAACTCCCCGATTTAACAATTATTGTCCCCGGTTTGATTTCTTCAAAAGTAACTTCATCGCCGCCAAGAAGTGTGAGAATATCAACCAACAATTTTGCTTCCATAACAAAATTACCGCCTGTTTCCACATTCGGTTTAAGTTTTCTCTGAATAGCAACCTCAAGATTATTAGCCGTCATATACAAATAACCGTCATCCTCATTTGCCTCTATCAAAAAACCTTTTAATTCCTGTGTCGGACTATTCTTTGGAACAACCTTTATCATAGTTTTCAGATGTTCCAGCATAACCCGTCTGTTTACTGTAAACTTCATACATTTCCTCCTTAACTCGCTATGAGGTCAAACAAACTTAATTGACCTCCTGCATTGTAATTGTTTTCCTTAACCTGTTTTTTCGCCGTTTCACTGTTTAATTTCATTGCAATAAGCCTTGCGCGTTCAATTTTTTCACTTATGGATATAACATTGTGTATTTGGTTTTCTGCCGTTGTATCATCAGATATGATATAATCCGACATATCTTCCACTGCTTCGTTTTCATCTTTGATAATTGCCATTTTCTTAAACATAGAGGCAACATCTTCGACTTCATCACGAATGCCTTTTGTAAGCTCTCTTGCGAGCTGTGATGTCATATCATTGCAATCGCTCATTGCTGCCAGTCCTTCGTCCGAGAAATTCCCCTCCACTAAAGTTGCAGCCGCAAGCTTTGACGCCATAAGTTTTATGGCTCTTGCCTGCATAACTCCCTTATAGTAGAGGATATATACTTCTATTCTTGGAGCCGTCTGGTTAATTCTCCACGAGCGTCTTGAACTTTGCCTGAATGTAAACAGGTTATATCCGATATTGTAATAAATGAGTGTCGTAAACGCATTTAAGTCCAATCCCGTTTCCACCAAAGATGGATTTGTTATCAGAACATCAATACCGTTCTCCAATCGTTTTTCCACCCATTCCTCACGCTTTTCCGGCTTTACCCTCTGTTCAAGCACAACAGTTCTGTAGCCTTTTTCTTCAAGCAATTTAAGCAACTTTTCCTGTGTGTCTATCTTTACCCAGCTTGTGTAAATAAGAACCCGTTCACCGTTTTTGACCTTTTTTTCAACTATATCCAACACCGCAATATCCTTTTCGTGTAATTCATCAATACTTGATAAATCCTTCGGCTCAATTACCGCTTGATCACTTCTGGGATAATATATCGGCTCAGCATTATAAGGCTGGTCCGGATATGTAGTCATAAGGCTCATAAAACTTGACATCAGTTTTCGTGATGCTGCATTATGCTGTTTCATAACACTTCTGAAGCCCGATTCAATTCTTTTATATTCCTTTAAGATATCCGGTCTTAAATCAAGCTCTATCGGAATCTCTTCATAATCAGGCAAATGCTTTCCCATATCGTTGAGGGAAAGAAATACCGCACAATCAATCAAAAATCTCGAATAGACAAGTGGAGATACCCCTGGTTTTTGCTTCGTTTGCAAAAGCGTTTTTTTGCTCCGACTGTTCGCATTGTAGTCACCTTCATCAAGCTCATAGGTCATTTCGGTTACACCGTATTCGTTGTTAAATGAATTAGGTGATTCGTAATCCTTATTATCTATTTTCATTAAATAAGGAACAATACGATAAAGCAAATAAAACAAACCGCTTGAATAGCCGTTAATCAGTGTCGCTGTCATTCCTATAACTTTTTTGCTGCAGCCTACTAAGGTTTCCATAGCATCGCCCTGTCCACTATCACCCTTAAACTGATGCAACTCATCAAGAATAACTCCGTCTATTTGCTTTAACCGCTCGGAAATATAATCGCTCATTGAATATCTTACATAAGCACCTTTCGCTATAAACACCATATTGGGGTGTGATATAATCTCTTTAAGCTTATCAAGCACTCTCAAATTCCTGGTTTTCTCTAAATGTCTTACTGCAAAAGGTCGATAAACAAAACCGTAATTTCCGATTTTTACCCACTTATTATGGCTTAATCTCTTGTCATTTGGATTTATTGCACTCCAAAGCAATTCGCCGCAATTCTCACACTTATGATTTTGCGTATTTTGCTTTCTGAAAAAGAATTGATCGGCAGCAACTTTATAGTTCGTGCCATCATCTTTCAAATCCATTTTAATAACTTCTCCGCATCGTGGGCAAATATATGCCTTTTTAATTCGTGAATAGACTACCGAAGGCTGCCACATATACCCGTCTCTCGCTCTTTCCTTTGAAAGAATGATATATGTAGACTCATTTCCTTTTTTGTGTTCGTCCACAACTCTGTCTATATCCGCCAGGTTATACACCACTGCGGCTTTCGTATTCGGCAGAGTTTCTTCAATCTCACGCACCCACTTTTTTGTCACGTGCGAAGGGCAAAGCACAACATTAAAAGCCCTTTTTCCGTTCTGATGTGCTGCCAGAGCAGACGCTCCTATTTTTGTCTTACCGCTGCCGCACTCAGCAACTATAACTCCGACCTTTGCTTTATCAAGTCTCCGTTTTATTGCCTCTGCAACCGCAAGCTGCGCCGGATATAAAGTGTATCCCACATTCTTTTTTAAGTAACCATTAATCCGTTTTAATCCGTCGCAAATATGCTCTGTTGACGGATCAAAAAGCGGATTAAATGATTTCCTTATTCTGTTGGCAATCGTAATTCCGTACATATTCAAATACTGCGAAACGGTTTTAATATCGTCAAAACCACTATGCTTCACAGCATTCGGAATAGCTATGCGACCTGTTTTAAGACCGTCATTTACGATTTGCTCAATCTCTTTTTCATCATTCCGCACTTCAAACATATATGCGTCAAAATGAACGCTGGCAGACAAGACTTCAAGTTGTACCAGAATTTTTTTCTTTAAACATTCTTCAAGAATGTATTCCTTAAACTCTGGGATAAGAGGTATGGAAGTCTTTTTATCCAATTCTGCATATAACGAATCGGTATCTCCTTCATTACAAAAGATATATGTTTTTCGTTTTGCTTGGGGGCTTTCAACCTCCATCTGTTCCTCATCTGACATTTCTCCGTTTTCATCATCGAGTGCAAGCATAGTTCCCTCCGCATAAATTCCATCATGAGTTATGCTGCGTTTGTATGCCTTATGTTGTGCGTGCAAAATAATTTTGTGATTTTCAATAATTGTTTCAATTCCCGCTCCCTTTCGCAGAACATCTGCCATTGCTCTTACCTGCTCCGGGTAACCTCCAAAACGCATTGCAACCAAATTCCGCTCTTTTCCGCTTGCTTTGTGATATACAAAAGTATCTGCATAACAGTTCAAACGGAGTGCATTAGCTTGGTCGAAATAAGTTATTGGTGATAGTTCCGCCAATTCACGCATAATAAACCACCTCTTGATAACATTTTTTTGTTTTTCTCAATCGTTCAAACCTCCTTAAATTATTTTTTTAAGTTCCTTTTTGGCACTCTCCTCCTTAATTTTCGCAAAAATAAAAACACACGCAAATTCCCGCAACAGGTTAATTACATGTGTTTGTTTTCGCTTTAATATTTTGTTTTCCGTAAAAATGAAAAAAGGCAGGTTTAAGTACGCACCTATCCCGTAGGATAGAAACTCTTAAACCTGCTTAACTTCTTACCTGTGTTATCTTCTTACCATTTTTACACGCTTATTTTATCATACCTGATTCTATTCTGCAATATGTGGAGCTGTTTTTTTGAATTCATATATGCTATTGTATTATGTAATCTGTTATAACTTCAAAATTATCATCAAGGCCAACATAGACAAACCCATAGTCTGCATCTTGCGGAATTTCAAACTTTCCATTTTTTAATGCAACAATAACTCTGCCTCCACCTTCAATGTCAGCCGGATTTATTTCGTCATAAAGAAGCGTTTGACTTACTACTTTTTCATATGCTTTAGGATTGCTTTCATCGTGCTTTAAAAGTGACAGATAATAATTTAATGTTAATTTACTAAGCCACGACTCATTATTGTTCTTAAATGTAACTTTCTCTCCGAAATTAACAGTAGCATTGATTTTGTTATATACTTCTTCAGGTACAGATTTTACTATTGCTTCAGCCTCATCTAATGTGCTGCTATATGAATTCCGCCAATATGAATGAATATTTGAAAACACATCATTTCCCGAAAGCTTGGCTAAATACTCACTGAATAGATATACTGAGCCATAAACACCTATATCAAGTTCTGACTTTGTTAGCGTTGTATCAAAATTATACATTGATTGCCCGTGCCTGATACGAGTACTTCCTACAAATGCATCATAATGACCTTCCAAATCTTTCGACCCCGGGTACAATTGTTCTTCCACATACCCCGACATTGCTTCATTGAGCCAAGTTCTCATATTAATTCCGCCGGCAGTATAAAAGAAATTTGTAAAGCAAATCAAATGTTGGAATTCATGTGCCATTGTCGAGTACATAAAATCTTTATAATCTGTCAATAATGAGTTAATATTAACAATTGCGTGATCGGTATTTATGCAATATTGAGCCGTTTCAATTGGCGAAACCTCATCAGACGCCCATAAATCAAGTGCATGAAAAAATCCTCCGGTATTCCCATCCATTGGATAGAACAGCAAATTAACCTTACCGCCATTATCAGCAAATCTGGGTTCGCCAAACATAGCAATCATTTTATCATATATATTCTCATCAAATTCCCTGCCATAATCATCAATGACTGCCGAATTTACAGAACCGTCGCAAGTCCAGATATTGCAACTCTTGCCTGCATATCTGCAAACAAAGTTTTTCAGTTCTCTTGTTTCTGATCCACAATAAAACTGGTGAGTATCTCCAACATTATATGGAGCAATAAACGAACCGCCCCTGTTGCCGCCAATATCAAATTTATCTAACGGAGCATCTTTCATAACATCAGAAACAGATTGCGTCACAACTGCCGGCTGCTCTTTCTCTTCCAGTCCGTCTGCTTTATTTATAATGGCTTCAACATATGTTCCAAAATCTCCTGTGTTCAAATCGTCATTTACTTCTTCCAATTCGTCATAAATATTCGGATTATAAATCATAACATAGCTAATTCCATCTGTGTTAGAAAAATCCTTTGTCTTTGTTCCACCTACCGTACACCCTGCAAGCATAGATATGCAAAGCAACATAATCACACCTACTGATAATCTTTTTTTCATAATCATTCTCCTTCTTTTGTATATTTTTTGTTATTAACATTAATCAGCTCATCGCTTTTCAGTATAGTTTCTTCTCCCCAAAAATCTTTCACAACAACATAAAAATTCAGTTCTTCCGCAATTTCATTATAAAATTCGGCTTTAACCTTTTTATACTGTTTAGCTCCGAGTTTCACATCGGATACACCGGATTTAAGCATTTTTCCGTCAGAATTTAAAAATTGCACAGACACATCCTCTGCTGTATCATTTAACACGGTAAATTCCCATATTGAATTTCCGGATTGATCCTGGTTAAATGAATCGACAGCAACTTTTATACCGTCCATATCAAATATAATATTCTCATCTGCTTTTATATAATTTGAGGCTATTCCTGATTCAGCCAAATTGATAGGCAGCCACAACAAATCCAGATTATGATCTTGCGAATTTTTCTCCGATACCGAAAATGCAAATGTCAATTTTTCAATAGCTGTAATACCATAAGGTTTTAACTTAAAATCACTTATACTTCCCGAAAAATACGCCTTGCATTTAGGCGGAATTTCCATTTCCATCGTTCTGTCCGGGTTTATAAATGCATCGTTAACAGATGATCCCTCAATGGTAACAACCTGCGTTTCTTCTGAAGTATTTTCTGCACAAAAACCATATTCACCCTCGTAATACTCCTCATCCCATGACGTCAATTGATGCCCTTGTCCAAAACCCATAAATTCAATTTTAATTTTACCGTTATTTAAGATTTCTTGTTTGCCTGCCCAAGCACCCATATAAGGCTTGGTCAAATCAAACGGTTTATACATCTCGGTAATATTTTTGATAACGGCATCATCGCTAATACGAATATTAAACGTATGATAGTTAAACGCCGACTGCTTTACAAAGATGCTTGTTTCCTTTATCTTGAATGAAATTGAATATATTTCATCTAATACCCCCATATCCGTGACTGCACAAAAATAAGGTATTCGGAGACCGATTTTAGTTTCGCCGGCCTCAACGAAAACATATTCGTTGTTTGAAGTGACAATATCCCCGTTTATAATAATATCATAAATATTGAAATCAGCCTCCTCTTCTCTTTTATTTTGAAATTCTAAAGCATAACATAATTGTCCGTACCAGTCAAATTGCTTTATGGATATTGTTACACCGTTTCTGTCATCTAAAATTTGTTCATCAGCACTTGTCCACTCCACAGATATTTCTTCAGTCGGTTTAGAAAGCGGTTCATTATGAAACATAACCATTTCATCACTCGTATATAGAATTTCTGTTTCGTAGTAATCCATTATATATATTTTTGCCGGAATATCGTCAGGGACTTCCTTATTCGTATATATTGAGAGCGTTCCGCTTTTCTTATTATGTGCTCCCACAGCAAAGCTGGAAGACGTAATATACGATGAGGATATGCTGTTTTCATCACCAAAACTCACACTAATATCTCTGTCTGACTCATTTTCGACAACAACCTTCCATTGCGGTTTATCCTTTTGAAAACCATAGTCCGTAATTATAACCTTCACATCATTCTTATTGAATATAACCTCTCCGGTATCAGCATTAGATACTGTATTTTCAATATCATTCGTATTTAATTTTATATCAATCCACATTCCTTCATCAGAAAATTTATCATAATATTGTTCTATGCTTTGATACACTGATATTTTTATTTTTAAGGATTTTATTGCGGATATGCCATTTTGCTTCAATTTTCTGTCACTGAAATAAATATCGTGATATTTTCTACACTTTGGCAATAATATTCCGCCGCCTCCGGTATCAAATGTATAGCCATTAACTGAATATGAATCAAGAGTTATTGCCTGTTTTTCATCAGTCAGATTCTCAATGCAAATGACTCCGGAGCTATTAGATTGTTCAGCTTTCCCAAAAGCAAGCAATGTGATTTTGAATTTCTCATTGTTGAATATTTCCTGTTCCCCAGAAGTTGCCCCATAATATGCCGAAGTAAATTCATACTTAGGATAGCGTTCTCTTAAATTGCTTTCCACTGCCTCACCCGATATATCAATATTGATTGTTTGATTCTTCTCAATCGTTTTAATTTTTTCTATGCTGTTTGCAGGTATTATTTCGGCAGTAAGCTTACCGCTTATTTTATACACTTCATTAATAATGCCATAATCAGTAAGACCGTCAAGCTGTATTCCTGCAAAACTGTCGTTTGTTTCTCCCGGCAGAACCCTTAAACTTGCATAGCCGTGCATAATGTTTTCATTAATCACCACATCGCTGAAAACATAATCAACGATAAAATCACTTTTATTTTCAGCTTCAAGAAGATATTCAACTCCGTTACGTTTTTCTGCTTTTTTTAAATATAAAACAGAGTCTTCGGCTTCAAAAATTTTCACTCGCTCCCCGCTGCTCCATTCTATATCAATGTCCGCAGGCTTATATGTTTCTTTATCACCGGCTTCAACCTCTATGGCAATCGGCTCTGAGCAATATTTATTATTCTGTGTGTCCGTTATTTCAAAAATCAAAGAATAATCCCAATTATCCAGTGCCGCATAGACAAACTCAATCCCATCCTTTACCAAGAAATCATACCACGAAATAGAACCGTCTCCTGTCCATTCCGACAACGGTTTAACAACTCCGTTGCCGTATCTTTGCAAAAACAGATAATCCGGCTTCATAGGAAAAATATAATCCCAATCGTTTATATCAAGCTCCTCTAATTTACCGCCTGTAATATCGGATTTTGAGTATGGTGTTATTGAGCTTAAATTCACTTCTCCCGTTTTTTTGTTTAAGGAAACATTAAATAAAGCATCCTTTAATTCTTGTTTCTCAATATTTTTTCCTCTTATTTTTAAAGAATATCTGCTTATATCGCCGACACTGTCATAACCCGTTGAAACCGGCAGATAATAGTCGCAAAATTTGTTTTTAACAAAAATCCCCTTTCCCTCAAAGTCATATGTAAGAATTCCGTCATTGTCTGCAACGCTGTTATCGGAAAACACAATATGGTATCTACCTTTTCCACGACGTTCAAGTATATACACCTTTGCTTCTGCGAAATTTTCTGCTTGTTCATCTGTCAGTTGTAACTTATACCTCTGTCTGTCATGACCTTGCGGCAGTGAAAAATCAAATCCCGAGCGGCTGTCAGCTGCAACTTTTTCCGGAGTATTGCTTGAAGCATACCTATCTAACTTATCATCCTTCAGCCAAATGTTCTGATATTTATTAAGATACGATTTATAATTTGCAAATAAACCTATTTGTCCGTATGCATCTCCCCAGCTTTCTTCGTAATAATATTTGTTATAGAACGGATAATACAAAGAAATACCGCAACAGCCTTGTGTGTTCGTTCCATTTTTTATCACCAATTTTTTTATAGCTTCGCTTATTTGATTGGTTTCCTCAGGATATATTTCGCTTAATTGCTTTGCCATATCATTAAGGTCAATTAAATCATATTCCGAACCGGTACTTGCCCTGCCTAAAGCTCTTGTATTAACTCTTTTTGATACAAGTTTATTATATTCTGTATATACATCACATTCCGCCTTGCCAAAAAGATTATTGATAGCATTTTCAAGTTCTCCGGCATACGAAAGGTCTATACAAGCAAGCGTAGTATCTCGGTTTTCATATCCTCGCTTTGCATAATAGGCATTGCATTCATTTATGTATTCTTCAACCGCATTTTTAATCAAAGCCACCGGTTCAATTGCACCAAAATCTTTCAGAAAACTATAATTCCAACCAAATGAAGGTTCAACTTCCTGTGAGGCAACAAGATATTTTGCATAGTTGTCCCATGTGCACACAAGTTCTGCCGATGACATTAAACACGCATCAAATCCAACCCACTCTAACTTTTTACCTTTTCCAAAAGGTGATGCTTTTAATGCCTCATGCATTTCCGATAATGTAAGCGAATCATTGTCAAAAAGCATATCCTTTCCATATCCTATTATAGGTCCGTTTCCGTGATCCCACATAATTAGTGAATAGCTGTCAGACGGATAATTTTCGCAACTATAATTCAAAAATTCCAAAAGACATTCAGCGTCTCCCATATTTGATGATTTCATTTTTGCAACCGCTTCAAAGCCTTTTTTGCCAAGCTGCAATATTGTATTATTTTCCTCATACACTATATCATTATGCCATTTTTTTGCGCCGCCTGCATATACTAATACATTAGCTTTTTTTAAATCAATACCGCTTTCTGCAATTTCATTCAAATCATCGGTTCCCGCTCTGGAACGAGTTTCTAAATCTGAACCAACCATATAAATCAGTAAAGTATCCTTGCCCTTGCTATTAATCTTTTTCGCAAGTTTTTTATCCTTGTTTTCAGTTTCATCTTTATCTGAAGTTGAGGCTTTTTCGGTTGGAGTGTCATTATTACTGTTCTTACTAATATCGCTAACAGTTTCAGTGTTATCAGCGTTATTGCGATTAACAACAACCACACATGCAGCTGCAATAATTAACACCAAACTCAAAGCAATCGGCAATATTTTTTTCACTAACCCGCCTCCTTTTATTTTCTTATAATTCTTAATTCTCTCCTCTAAACGCCTTATACTCTTTATCTGCTCTATTCAGAGCCTTTATAGCCCAACCCCCGGCAACAATCATAAGCCAACCGGAAGGTTTCCCTATAGTTGCAAGGCTAATAATACAATCCACAGAAACAATAATCAGCCATATAATAGCGCAGGCTTTACTTTTTGCCAAATGAAAACCCAACACTAATCCGGCTATTATAAATCCCAAAAATACTCCTGCCGGATTAAGCATAGCCGTTCCAAGTGCAAGTGTTATTCCGGAACAAATATAACCTGTTATAGCTGCATTTCTTATATCTTTTCTAACATTTTCGTCAGCATATTTTTTCAAATATTCCTTCTTTGATATCAATGCCGTATTAAGTACTTTTTGAGGGGTTCCGCTTGCAGTATCTCCTGTGGGAATTGCGGAATACTCTCTATGTGAATTATCGTTCACTGCAATTGGAGAAGTTTCGGCACCCCACTGTTCACCCCAAGAAGCCGTTTTTCCCTCGTTATTTTGATTTGCAACGTTATTCTGTGATACAATTGCATCAACGCTTTCTACTGTAGCTTTAAGTTTGGATTTATCTATTGCACCAGCAAAGGTGTTGTGAGTATAATCAAATTCTCCAATAAAAATATGTGGCAACAGCACCCATTTTGTCCACGCTTGCAGTTTAATACAATTTTCGCCGATATTGCCTACTGTTATGTATTTCGGAGCAGCAAACCAACCACTTCCTTTTTTAAAAACATACTCGCCATTATACTTTTCTTTCGTATAACCTGATGTAATCAGAAATTTAACTATTTTCTCAAGTATTATTTCTGTGTTCTCATTTGTTTGATATTGTTTTTCAAATCTCGACATAATCGTTTCTCCTTTAGTTTTATTTCGTCTTAATCTCTATAATATATTTAAAAGTCTTTTTTTCTTTTTAATACTACTATTTGTAGCTAAAAATGCTATCAGGAAACCTATAAACAAATACACACTACCCGAACCAATGAGCATTAAGATCGTTGATAACGGTGACATTTCCTTAGTAGGTTTAAGACTTCCGTTTATACATACTTCTCCAAGTTCGTAACCCGAACCGACTCCAACCGCTTCAAAGAAATGCTGATTTACATATGCCGGAAATTTTTCGGTGTTTCCGTATATCATAACACTCTTTGGCGGTGTAGTATTATTCGGATTTTCTGAATATTCAACTATATCTTTTAAGCTATCGTCATAATATTCACTATGGTCAAGTTTAACAACACCATGAACAGGGGACTTGCTCGAGCCAAACAAACAGTAATAATCAGTTCGTGTATAATCTTTTTTGCCTGTTGATTCATTATAATAATAGCTTTCGCTTATTGGTAAAATAAAGTCTATATCAACCGCAGTATACACATTCTCTGCACCTTTTTTATTAAATTCTTCATATGGGCGATCTTTATTAGTATCCTTTGCAAAATTATTTATCAACAAAGAAACAGAAAATATACAAACACAAACAAGCGTTATAATACCACATATCTTTTTTCTCTTCTCTAACCTCTTAATTTCTTGTTCTAATAAAGATACAGTGTTTGTCGCTACATTATCAAAAACCTTGTTGTGTAATGATATATCTGATTCTTGTTCAATCATAAATCCTCTGGCATACAGTGCATCGGATATTTGTTTCTGCACATTTACAATATTCGTCTTGCAATCAATGCCCGATATATACGCATAAAAATCAAGAACAATCCAAGCCTGCATTAGTCTATCATTTTCCGTTTCTGCAATATCGCTCTGTAGTCTTTCCATATTAGCAAATGCGAGCAATTCATCAACCTTGCAAGCGACCTCTACCATAAGTGCCTGAAATTCATTTTCATTATCAATTTCTTTATTCCAAAGCTTTGTCTCTGTATGAATTTGGTATTGCTTTATATCACTAATTACATCAGCAACTGCCGCCAACATTTTTTCTTGTCCCTCTTTTGTTTTTACATCTCCGGGGATATAATTCTTCATTCCAACTTTTCTTAAAACTTCTATATATTCCATATCTATACCTCGCTAACATGTTTTTAATAAATTATTCAAAATACTATTTACTTAATCAACGAAAGCAAATACTCACATCTTTCTTTTGTGTAATCTATCCCCACACAATTCATCGCAAGCGGAGCCATTGAGCCACCCTCATATTCCTTGCCTGCTTCGCTTATTGCATTTTCTTTTTTCTTTATCCAATTCTGTTCATCCTTTTGCAATGCTGCAAACTCGTTTTGAGGCATTGTTCCCTTCAAATACCCATATGTCTCATTCAAAAGCCTGTCCCATTCGTCATATATTTCTCCGCTTTTTATATTCATTGTCTGCTGCGGTGCATCAGGAATTTCTTTTTGCGAAAGAGTATTAAACCAATCTTTAAGCTCTGTCTTCTTTTTCTCTGCTTTCGATTCATAAATACTCGGTACTACTCGATATCCGCCCGCTCCCGGTTGAAAAATCGGGCCGTCTTCCACATCCATAACATTAAAATGCTCCGCTCCGTCCTCGTTGTCGATACAGTAACGAGCCTTTCCAATTTCGCCGTATGCACCGATACCTTCGTTTTCTGAAGTAATCTCAAAAATATCCTCCGTGCCGTCTGCCCATAACACTTTTGCCTGATTTTCACCATACGGCACGATCTCAATTTTCTCAAAATCCTCTGCATAGTCCGGAGAACTGTAAATTGTATAGTACCAAATCCCCATAAACTTTGAGCCGATGTGTTCTTTCTTTTGTTCACCGGAATCGGACACCGCGCTTTGTTCCGAATCGTTATTCGATGTGTTTACGTCTGTATCCGCCTTATTGCAGCCGGAGGCAAAAATTATTAAAACCGACAAAATAAATAAACATAACTTTTTCATAATAGCCCTCTTTCCTGCATTACTGCAAATCAATCCTGTTTCCTGCGGCATAGCCGTAAACGCCGTTATGCTCAACATAATACCAGCCGTTTTGTGCTTTGTCGTTAAATACGGTGCATCTTTCTCCGTGGTTCATACTGCCGACTATGGTGTAATTTGTGGACGGTCCGGTTCTGATGCTTAAATTATCCCAGCTTGACGGAATATTAACTATTCCCGTTCTTGTTTCAGACGGTAAGTATATATAATTGCCCGCCGCATATCCCTTTACACCGCCATACTCTACATAGTACCAGCCGTTTTGTGTTTTCGATGTATACACAAGGCATTTATCCGTATGGTTCATACTTCCGATAATCTGATAGTCTGTCGATGGTCCTGTTCGGATTGACAAGTTTTCGAATCTGCTCGGAATAAGCACGACCGCAGATGTTGAAGGCTCATCGGGTGCTTTTATTTCTTCTTTTTTAACCGTAAATGCACCGCTTGTCCACGAAATGTTATTTCCACTCTCATCTGACGCTGCATATTTAAGATAATATGTTCCTGCGGACAGATTTTCAAACTGCAATCCCGTATCAAGTGCGCTGCCCTCTATCACATATGTTTTCGTTGTTGTCCAACCGCTTGCCTCCTGCACGGCATTATAGTTTGAATCAAGCAGATAAGATCGCACATCTGTGATACGATAGTTTGATTTTATTCTACCGCTCAAATTAAATGCCTTTCCCTCTATGAGCGTTCCGCTCGGATAGGCGCTCGGATTGATTTTGAGTTCCGATGGTGTTGGATCTTCCTCTATCGGCTCATCATCTTTATAGCCCAGCGCCTTCTCCAGTCCGTTCATACTTATTATTCCCGCTCCGAAATAGCGGTCATTTCCTTTTGATGCTGCACATTTTTTTAAGCCTGTTGTTATCTCGTGAACTTCAAGGTCTGGGTGTGCCGATTTAACAAGAGCATACACACCTGAAACGTGCGGTGCTGCCATTGATGTTCCGTCCCATGAAACATATCCACCGCTCGCACTTGCTCCCTTTATATTCACACCAGGGGCTGCAAAATCAACAGAGCCGTAATTACTGAACGATGCAAGTCTTCCGTTCTTGTCAACAGCAGAAACGCAAATAACACTGTCTATACAGGCAGGAGTTACATATGATTTTGATATATCTAAAGAATCATTTCCTGCCGAGGCAATAACGGCAATGTTTTTTCGCTGTGCCTTTTGCACAGCCCGCTTTTCAATTTCCGATACATACTTTCCACCAAGACTTAAATTAATAACATCTGCACCGTTTTGCACCGCATAATCAATTCCGGCAGCCACCATTAAATCCGATGTGCCCTTTTCACTTCCAAACACCTTAACCGGCATTACCTTCACATTTCTGTTGCCATCTGCCACATCTAATACAGTGCTTGAAACGTGTGTTCCGTGTTGGAGAACATCCTCACAATAATTATCATTATTGTATACATCGTAGCCGTCTACAAGCCTGCCGGAGAAAAACGGGTGATCATACGCTATGCCCGAATCCACGACCGCAACAACGCATTTTCTTCCGTTTGATTTTGTTTTGCTTGCATAACCCGGTGCACCTACCGTATCAACGCCCCAAGATAAACTTTCTGCCATTATGATACCGTCCGGTTCTGATATGTAACCCTCATTTCGAAATTTATCCGCCGCCACTTTCGTGTCTGCTACCGTTTTATATTGAAATACGGTATATTCATCTGTCTCAATTTTTTGAGCAGCATTTTCATCATTGATATTGTTTCCGAACACAATAAGCCGTTTTGTCTGATACTGCTTTGTAAATACCGCCGTTTCCGTTTCAGCGTCCCATTCCACTTCACAGTCAAGAGCCTCGGCAACATCACGAACAGGCAGCATTGTACGGTCATTTTTGATTTCCGGTGCGGTAATAAGCGACTGTGCCTCGCCGTTTACAGTCATACTGTTTTCTCCGACAATCATTTGCACAGAGACTTCCGCTGATTGAATGCTCACCGCTTCACTTTTTTCGTCATATGATACATCTGCGCCCATAGCCTCTGCAATGCCTCGCACCGGCAGCATTGTCCGTCCGTTTTCAACATATGCAGCCGAGCCGCTTTCGTCTATCGGCACAGCTTCGCCGTCAATGTTCAGATTGCTGTCCCCGATTTTAACTGAAATCGTGCCGAAATAACTGCCATTGTCATATTCAGCCACCATTTCCGACAGCCGTGCTATGTAGTCGCCTGTTGTGTCCGCCGCCGATACAGGTATATGTATCATTGATGCGGCAAGGCATAACGATAATACTAATGATATTCGTTTTTTCATTTATTTTCACTCCTATTTACCAATATCGGTCAAAGAATTATAAGCCTTACGCATTTTTAGTGCCACCACAAAATTCTTTAATGAAAATATAAACGGGATTGAACACATAAATGACATATATGTGGAAAAAATTATGCTCACAAATATATTCCCTGTATCCTTTGCCATATCAATTGCCGCCAATAAATCTACAAACATCATAAATCCAGCCAAAAGACCGGACACTACAAGTTTTATCAGCTGAATCGGAAAATGTATGTTATCAGGGTTACAATCATTATATATGATTTCTTTCGGAGCACCCCCCCGTTCCAGCAATTCTATTTGTTTTATTCTATCTTCTTTATATTTTTTTCGTGATACTTCTATTGAAGCACCGCATGAATCACAGACAACATATATCTTTTTAGTAACCGATATAATGGGGACATAAAATATCGTCGCCGTTTGGACAAGTTTATGAAAATGGAAGTCCCGCACTTCACCGCAATGCGGACATTTTGCCTTGCCCGCCCAAATATCTTTTTTTAACCTAATCTTATTTCCCACTAATATATACATTCCGATTCCTCCCCAATCTTAATTTTTATGGTATTGCTCTCTTATTGTTCCAAATACTTATCTACACTTATGCTATTACCCAAAAAACCATTTTGTTGTCTATGTTCCCAATAACAGATCTCGGTAATACCGTTACTTTTTTGTTTTGTCAAGTAGTCAATAAACTCACTCTGGGAAAATGGTTTTGTTTTTAAATTAGCAATAAATTCTCCATTTAATGTAGAGTTTGGAACATACTTGTCCGAATCGGAAACCTCAATGCGGTTTTCAATTCTACAATACGGAGTATCTATTCCTTTATCTTCACCATACACAACATAGACTATCTCAGCCGACTTTAACTGAGTTATTTTTAAGTCATCTAATTGTGCTGAAATATCATCCATATCAAGGTCAACATCAATATTGCCATCTTTTTTTGTTCTTGCACTTTCTGTACCAACAGTCGTATCTTGCGGTTCCTTCAAGTCATATGTATTACTCGACGAATTATTGCCGCTTTTTTCTGCCAAAAAGCCTATAATAATTAAAACCATTACTACGGATAATACAATTCCTATTGTCTTAGACCTGTTATTTTTTTGATTTTAACATCTAACGGCTCATCAGTTGTAATATACTGATTTCCGCACTTCTCACAAAAATTAGTTTCTTTCTTTAATTGTCCGCCGCATTTTTTACAAAACTTTACTTCATTATTCATAAAATATCTCCTTATTTTTCATTTGTTTTATTTTTTAATGCCTTATCTGCACTACAAATAACCGTTTAAGTTTTTTGTCCTCAGATAAATGCAATATATAAACTTCATTTTTCTTTCCTGATTCTATTACACAAAACCACCAATACGGATAAACTGACAATAGCAATAATACAGATTATATTTATCGCAAAATCTTTGCCATGATTTAATACATACTCTAAATCTCTTAACCACAGAAAATTTACAAACAACATACACACAGCAAAAAATATGTTTTTTGTCATTTGCATTTTTCTATCGTCGGTAATGCTGCTTAAACCCAACGCAGTATCAAACATAAAGAATAATATCAGAGGTTTTATAACATAGCCTGTAAATCCATGTGGGTTGTTATTTAAGTACGGTATCAGCCGCATAAAAACGCCGTCGCTGATATTGTAATAAATCGGCGTTACAAAAAACAATACATATAATACTGCCGACAGTGCAACATCTCGTTTATTATCTCGGATAGCCTTCCAATCGGCAATCATACTGCATTGCATGACGAGGCAAGTCATCACGCTCACCAGCATAACAATATAAGAGCATATGCCAACTATGCCGCAATTTCTTAAATGAGTTGCTGAATAATACAATGTCTTTAGTATACTCCAGTTTCTACCCGAAAACTGAATTGCCAATGTAGGAATGAATATGCAATTTAATATTGCGGATAGCAGCATAAAACTGTTATTTATGTTTCGCTTTTTCATTTTACACCATGCGGTTATACCCGAAAGAATCGTTACACTTGCCCCGAAAAACACATACACAAGCCAAACACCCGAAGAATAACTGCCATCTTTTAAAGCCGCAAATACATTTTTCAGAAGTGAACCGTAAATCCCGTCTATTAAAAGATACATTCCGGCTCTTTCATTATTGTACTTAAAACAAAACAACATAATAAACAATTCAAGCACCGACAAACCGAAAATTATTTTAGAAAAATGTACTGTGCGGTCTGTTGTTTTTTTATTGGCAACTTGAATATCTGAAACTGTTTCGTTTCCTTTGCTTTCAAAAATGCTGATTGTACCGGAATGTTCCGGTTCGTCAAGATGTGCAGTGTCGCCTGTAGCTTGTTCAGCTTTACTGCGGCAAATCGGCTTTTCAACTTCACCTTTGGCTAAACAATTTTCAAGTTCGGTCAGCATTTGCGTCGGACTATGATACCTTTCGGCAGGATTATAACTGCAAGCCTTTAATATAACTTTTGCAAGCTTTTGATCCGCATTTTGTGGATCGGGCATTTTTTCGCCTTTCATTCTCCGGCTCAATGCTGCTTCGCTGTCGCTGTAGGTTCTGTCTTTTCTAAACGGCTCGAGATTATTGTTAAGTAATTTATACATAACAATTCCGAGCGAATATGTATCGACGCTTGCACCGTAGGCTTCTCCCTTAAAAACCTCCGGTGCCATATATGTATATGTTCCTTTTTTAGATAAACCGCTTGAAGTTTTTTCAAGTGTTCGTGCAACACCAAAATCACCAAGCTTAAAATCACCGTTATCCGAAACAAATATATTGCTCGGCTTTATATCCCGGTGTATAATGCTGTGTTTCTGACAGACTTCAAGTGCTTTGCACATATCTATGCCGAGCTTTATGACATCACTTTGCGTCGGCATATGTTCTTTGAAATAGTCATTCATTGGCTTTAACAGTTCCATACGAATAAATATATCCCAGCCGATGCCGTCCCTTCTCTCTTTAACATCGTGATCTTCATAGTTTACGATATTGCTGTGACCTTTCAATTGCGACATAATTTGAAATTCTTTGATAAATTCCTCGACAAATCCATAAAAATATGAGGTAACGCTCTTGTCGTCCATATCATAATTTTCACTTCTGAAGCTGTGAATTTCACTTTCGGAGGAGGGAACAGAAATGATTTTCATTGCAGATTTCATATTTCCGAAATCTTTTCTTTCCACCTCAAAAACCTTTCCGAATGAGCCGCTTCCAAGTTCTTTGGTTATATACCATTTTCCATCGATTGGTTCGTATTGTTTATAATATTGCATATCCATACTATTCACACCTTATATGTTTCTAATTGGTGATTTCAACAGCTTTTTCAGCCTCGTTCCAGTTCACTTTTGCATTCATAGCCTCTGCAACAGCTCTTAAAGGAAGATATGTGCGATTCTCCAAGATAACCGGTGGCACATCAAGCGTTATTTCTTCCGATAGATTTTTGAATGCAGTGCCATTACCTATTTGAAAGTGAAGAATATTAAAACCGTCATTTGAGCTTAATGTAACAATCTGCTTTTCATCATTCCACGAAACCGTATAGCCCATTTTTTCCGCCACCGCCCTGATGGGGACAAGTGTTCTGTCATTTATTAGCATTGGCGTACTATCCGCAAATATCTGCTCATTGTTTATTTTTATTTTTATTTCACCGTTTGCAAACGAAATATTACCGAGCATATCTACAACATCAGAAAAGTGATTTTCCTGCAAATTACGCTGATAGGATATAAAATATACTTTCCCGTTTTTTGCTGTAACAAATATCGTTTCATAAAATGATGTCGGCTTATAGCGCCACGCTGTTGCTGTATAGGCTTTTTCATATCTGAAATACAAAACATTATTATAATATTCATATTTCGACAAAACCGAATCTGTATTCACGGTTACAATGGTATTGTTGGTTTGGCTGAGATTTTTCCCAAGATTATAATCAGAATATATATCCTCACAAAGCTCTAACAATGTATTTTCGTTACGTAGTTCCATAGAATATGCCCAATCCGCATCAACCGTTGTTATCATTATTCCTTCATCTGCCGACATTTTATTTTGAAATTTCATGCCATATTCATCAGAAATATTTATCCAATCATCAGACAGATTAAAACTTATTCCTACATTTTTATCATCAATCGTCTGTCCAAAACATATCGTTTCAAAACTTAGCATTAAAACTGTCATCAATACGATAGCTATTCTTTTCATATAAAAACACTCCTTAAAATTATTCTTTTGAAAGATATCGTTTATTATCCTCTCTTTGTATTAAAATTTAATAGATACCAATGCCTCAACCATTTCTCCTATCTTTTTAGATTCGTGCAAAACCTGTATAATACCACTGCCGCCTGCGCCCTTGTTGCATTCCCCTGCGGCGTTATATGTATTTTATCAGTACCTGATATCAAACCGTTTCCGATAGCCCAGCCTACTGAATCTGAAGCGTAATCAGACAATAACTGATTATCTATATACTCCTTCACTATTTCACTATCCACTTTTACATTCAATCCCTTATATTTTGCATATCTGTAAAGTATTGCGGCAAGCTGTTCCCTTGTTATATTCTCGTCCGGGGCAAACAGATTTTTTTCAACACCGTTTACAATTCCTTTTATACTTGCCCACGACACCGCATTTTCGTACCAGCTTCCGCTTTCAACATCTTTATAACTTACCTTTTTTGTATTCGGCTCTTTTTCCATTCGATAAAGAATTGTAACAACCATTGCCCTTGTAATTTCACCGTCCGGCTCAAAAAGATTTGGTGATGTTCCGCTCATTAAGCTATTATCTCTCGCGTATTTTACAGCATCAAAGCACCAGCTTTTGCTGTTCACATCATCATATAAATACGAATATTCATTAACCGCCTCCGAAACAAACGTGTCCCAGCCCATACTGTTTATTTCATTTGCATTATACATAGGAAGCATACTTTCCGCTTTCTTGCACGCATTATAAAGAGCGTTATCCTTTGTTATCTGTTTTTCGTTGTAATTCATCTTTGAATTTTTATATTCAAGCGTTTCCTCTAAAATCTTTTCTTTATTAAGTGTACTGTTTTTCAAGGTAAAGTAATATCCGATATAGGTTCCGTTACTGCCGCTTTCCCAATAAAGTCCCGGAAAACCGGATACATACTTAAAAGAAGAGTCTCTATCACCTATTTTATCTAAATAAGTTACACTTTTATTTTTATAGGTATACGCATAATTTACCATATCATTTTCTTCGTCGGCACCGTTTTTTATAATCAGCTCCGGCGTGCCGTTCCCGTCTAAGTCATATAATCCGAATAATATTTTATCACTGTTTTCAGTATAAAACTTTTGCCTTGTATTGACATATTTCTTATCTGCGATAAACTGCTTATATGCCCCATTCCAGTCTGTGGCAACCTTTTCACTTTGTTTTACCGTATTGTTGTTTGTTTCTTTTTCTGTTTTTTCAATATACAGTGCTTCCCAATCCCATATATCCCTATTTTTCTTTGGTGATACGGAATAATACGATCCTGCACCGATTATTTCACATTTCGGCAGAGAATTAATTTCGGATATTTTAAGAACACCCTTATCTATATCAAAGCTTAATGCCGATAATGTAATCCCTTTACCGAAATTCAAATTATCTTTTGTAATAAATTCTGCCTTTTCCTTTTCTGTATTGTATACTGCTAACTGCCATCTGTTGTTGTCTAAACTGCCGTTATCAATTATATCCGGGAGAAGACCGAGTGTGCTGTGACTTTCGATTTTACCGAGAACAACCCTGTTGTTTTTTATATAATATATTTCTTCACTGCCCTCTTGGAGTTTATAGCCTTCCTTATCCGTTTTAACCAGTGTATGATAAAGTTCGGGAATGCCATCAAAATTAAAATCCTGCAATGAGAAAAAAAGTGTGTCATAAACATCATCTTTTGTTCTTTTCTCCTGCCTGTACTCATTTTCTATCTGCTGAACTTTTGACTTATATAAACTTTTCCAATCAGTTTGCGTCGCCGCCCCAACCGGAACAGCAACAGTCGCAATCACAAAAAAAGATAATATAATCGGCAAAAAATTTTTTCTTAATTTATAATTTCGATGAAACATTTCTCGTACCCATCCTTTGCATTTCTGACTTTATTCTTATTCGTTATCCGTTAAATAGCAGAAATAGCAGCACCCGCAAAATCGGGGTGCTGCTATACTCTTTATCAACCAAAATTTGTCATAGTTGATTTCAATGACTGGTCTGTGTTTTCGAGCTGCGTTGCTGCTGTATCCATCAGCTTTGCGTACCCCTCAAGCATTTCGGAAAAGTTTGTAAATGTTGACTGCATACTTTCGAATTTAGCCAAAAATGCGTCCTGCGCTTCACCTTTCCATGTCTCATTAAGACCATTTACCAATGTTTTGAGTTTTGCGATTACGTCATCGTGTTCGCCTTTATATGTACGAACATCCGTTGCCTTCTGTCTCAAAGTTTCCGGCGTTACCTGAATTACTGCCATTTTAAATGACCTCCTTAAATTTTTTATTTATTCAGCTTTCGCTGCATAAATCAATAGATTGAATTAATTATATTTTTCCCGGCTTGGTCGGTTTTCATCATTTCGTCCGCCACTTTTTCCATTAAAGCCGCAAACTCCTCCAGTGCTTCCTCAAAGCTGTCGTACACCGGCTGCATACTTAAATATTTGCTTACAAACGCATTTTGAGCATCACCCTGCCAAACCTCTCCCAAAGTCATAACAAGATTCGTGATTTTGTTCATAATGTCGTGATGACTTTCCTTATACTGCCGTACCTGATTACTTTTTGTTGTTAAATCACTTGGATTCACCAAAATCTGATCTGCCATATGTATCACCTCCACAAATTACTTTGCAACACGCAACGACCACGAATTATCTAACTGTCGCCTGCTTGATGTTAAATACTCTTGCAAATTCGAGATTTTACCGGTTCCGGGATTGGCAATCAAAACATCCGCTGCTGACATATTGTTGGGATCACAGCCGTTTTTTACGCCGATTGCAACCATAGAATGTCCGGTAACTCTTATTACTACTGCATTACCGCTATTAACCTGATTATATATTTCCGTATATCTGCGTCCGTCAGACCACGAACTGCTTCCTTCAATGCTTTTGGTGTGCGTCCATCTGGCACCGCCATGACCGGGACCCGGCCAATCATCCTCCGGGTTATAATATTGATTGTTCTTAAATGCCCCGACCATTGCATCAGATGTTGACGTACAACCGCCATTGGAACCGTCTGATTGCCGCAAATCATAGTCATATTGATTCAACACATACTTTTCATCAAATCCGTTTACAACACTGTAATCTCCGTATGCTCCGCCGGAAACATCTCTTGATGAGCCTGTATATCCTTTGGTATTACCATTTGTCTGCACATTCTCATTTGGAATATTATCAGCCGGTGCAGAATTTGTATCAGTATTTCCGGAATTATTATTACTTTCAGTCGTACTGTTATCTTCCTTTACCTTTGTAGGATCTACACCTATAACTATCGGTTCATTATCTGCCGCATAAGCCGTCGTTGTAAACCAATTTTTCGATATGTTCGCCATTTTTTCCAGCAGCTTGATATCTATCGTAGTGATAACACAAACCGGAGCTACTATAAATGCCCCCGCTATAGACATAATTTTTCGTATTCTATTGCGAAAAAGAAAATCATGCAAACTTTCACCGCCTGTGTGCAGTGTCATTTTTATTCTGTCAAATATCGACTGCGACCGATTGCCGTATTTGCTGTCACCCTCTGTAACAGAATTTGTTACATTCAAAAATGCACTTTTATACTGCCCCGATAAATTGCCCTGTCTGTTCGCTGATGTTATAAGGTTATTAAGGCAACTTCTAATGTTCTGCTTTGAAGCAACTTCAAAATCAAGACCGTTTAATGCTGAACGGATTTTCTTTTCCGCATCCTCTGTTTCGGATTGCATTCTTTCAATCTGCCGCGAAATTGCACTGATTGAAGATTTTTTTAACATAATGTTTGGCATTTTATTGATTGCCTCCTAATATCATTTTTGAGCGTCAACGCTTTTTAGCAAATCAGCGTATTTCTGCATAAACACCTGTGCCTCTGCATTAACATAACCTATAAAGTGAATCTCCTTTATATCGTTTGCCATAAAAAGAAACATAGTTTCACTATCAACATATCCCTCCGGATACGGAACACCTATGTAATCATATATATTTTTGTCGTTTTCCCGTTCTACCGCCGAACCAATAATTAAGAGCTTCTTTTGCGCACCCTCCAATGATACAACGCTACCTACCGGTAAAAATTGATTTTTCATATCTTTCACAACCTTTCACTTTTTTAAATTAAGCTGCTTATTTGTTTTCCAAACTTTGACGCTTTACCAAACATTTTGAAAATACTTTTTCCTGCCTCATAAATAATATTACCATCAGATGCAGGATTTACTTTCAAAATTTTGCGAATAAAATAGTCGGGTTCCACAGCAAATTTTAATTTACTATTAGCTATCGCCTCAAATGATACTTTATCCTTCTCCCAGAAAAATGAACCTGATGAACCGTACTGCCCGGTTAATATCGTATTAACCTTTCCCATTGATGTCAGCATCTTTTCAGCACCATCAAGAAATGTAACCGCTTCAAAGCCTGTATATATCAAATTGCCAATATACTCTCCTGTTGATTCTTTTCCAAAATATGCACCAATTTCTCCTGTGCTTTCAACAAGATAATTCTTTAATGCATTAGTCTGCCCTACCATATCGTATTGCTCGTTATGAACATAAATACCATCAGCAATTCCGCTGACCATATCATTGATACCACTTATTGCAGTAATCATTGACAACGGAGTCGATGCACCAGTCGAAAACAATATTGCACCAATGGCTCCACCAACTTTCACTGCTCCAGCGGTTACTTTTATAGCTGCCTTTCCATACTGGTGCGCCTTATATACAACTCCCTTATTGTCGTAGCTTTCCTTTGCCTGGTCATATATTTTCTTTGCCAAAGATACTGCTTCTGTTCCTGCCTTTACATACTCTTTAGCTATCTTACTATTCGGAAAAACCGCACTTGTCATCACTACGCCCAACGGGTTTGTTAAAAACATTCCTGCCAGTGCTGCGTATTTTGCAATTTTGTTTTTGAAGAAAAATTTTTTTGCATCAGATGCTGCACCTTCTACATATTTTTTAATGCGGTCACATATCGACTGTGACTGATTTCCGAATTTACCGTCACTCTCTACCACCGAATTTGTTACATTCAGAAACGCAGTTTTATACTGCCCCGATAAGCTGCCTTGTCTGTTCGCCGATGTTATAAGGGTATTAAGGCAATTTCTGATGTTCTGCTTTGAAGCAACCTCAAAATCAAGACCGTTCAACGCTGAACGGATTTTCTTTTCCGCATTTTCGCTTTCAGCCTGCATTTTTTCAATTTGCCGTCTGATAGAGCTTATTGAAGCTTTCTGCAAACCAACTACCGCCACTTTTATTCACATCCTTTATCTGAAAGCGTATTTTACTGCATTGTTCTTGCCGCAGCCTCGTCCGCTTCCTTAATCTGTTTTGCGACCATTTTAATAAGCTGTGCAATATCCCTGCATTCTTCCATAACATGCTTATTTTCCTTTTTCCATTCCTCAATTTTCACCTTAAAAGCATCTGCCGCCTCTCCGCTCCAGTTTTCGCACACCTCGGCATATACCTTAGAAGCGGCTCTTTCGGCGTCCTCACACTGCTCCGCCGCATTATTCAGCTTATTTGCCTGCCTGATTGCGTCCAAATAATCAATACTGATAAGTCCCATTTTTTATAGTCTCCTTTCTGAAACGGTCAGTCTGCTTCCGTCCCAAATGCCGTATTCTTCAAGTGTTTTGTCGGGATCCAAAGCTTTTCCGCCGCAGCTTAAATTTATTTTTTTCACGCCGCCAAAGCGTTCAAAATCCATTTCAATTAACGATTCAAGTATTTTTTCCTCCAACTCATCAACCCGGAGCTTTGCCGGAATTTCTAAATCTACCGGCTCATAGTCATCTTGAAACAAAAGCGTTACGATTATATCGTCCATTATTCAAACACCTCTCGGCTGATACGGAGTTTTTTAAGCATTTCCCGCATTTCACTCAAAATACCCTCCTTTGTTGCATTCTGAAAATACACAACATCTTCTTCGTTTTCCATTATGCTTTTAAGACGGATAATTTCCTCTGCGGTCATGATATACATAATGTTATCAACATTATCTGTTTCGGCTTTTAAGTCCGCAAATGTAAAGGAATAAAAATCTTCATCACTGACAAAGCCGCCCACAATAATTTTTGCCGTCTTTGCATCTGCTCCGGCAGATGTCAATTCCTTTAATGCCGCGTCATCGGCATTACGGGTTTTCAGTTTTTTTGCCTTTTCAAGCGTCTTATTTGATATTCTGTAATTATACCTTTCCTCTGCCCCGTTGTTTTTCCAGTTAATCAGCCCGAAAACAGTTTCCGATATTTTCGAGGTGTCAAAAACTTTCAGTTTATAGCTCTCACCGTCTTTAACCGCCATAACAGCCATTGCGTCTTTTATGTAAAAAAGTATACCTTCCTGTGTGCTATGCCGCAGCTGTTTATCAACGGCGATAAACTTTTCGCACTTTGCGCAAATCTCAACAATATTTAAGATATCGCCGCTTAATGAGGTTTCCCCGTCAAAATTTTCTTTTAAGTATCCCTTGTGTTCCAAGGTGGTTTGAACACCCAAAATCTCATGACTCAAAGCAGCTTCACTCATTCCGCCGAAGCTGTCGGGTATGCCGTACAGCTCGGTTGCGCCGAGACTTGCCGCTATGCACATAATTTCTTTTGCGTTTAATTCACAGCTATCCAATGCTCTTATCCTCCTTTTTATTTTGCAAACATCGCTTTAAATCTTTCAGCGTGTTCATTCTTTAAAATATATCCCTCAAATTCGCCAAGTTTTGCCTCGGCTTCACTGTATGAAAGATCGCCAGAAAATACCGTATGCGACTTAAATGTTTTACCGAGCAAAACCGACAGCTTGTTATTAACAAGCAGCATTGAGATCGTATTGCCCATACTTGAAAGCTTGCCAAGCTCCTCTGCGTCCTCTGATGCAACAAGGTACACATTAAGCCCTTTTCCCAATCTGATGACTGCTTCAAGCCGTTTTGCCGTTTTTTCGTCTATCACCTCATAGCATTTTTTAAGACCGTCAATCAAAATTGCAATCGGAGCAAATGCCTCGTGTGCTTCGCCGCTTTCGTGCAATTCCTTTCTTCGCTGCAGCTCGGACACGGTTTGTGCCATAAATCCGTCAAGTTCTTCACCTGTCGTAAAATACTTGTCAACCGTATTTTTTATATCGCCGAGAGCGCTTTCCGCATCATACAAAACAACTGTGTTACCCTCATAATTTGACTTCATCTGTTTTGCAATAACGCTTACCATATTGCTCTTGCCGGACGATTTATGTCCCGAAATAACCATATAATGCGTTTCGTCAAAATCAATTCCGAGCGGATACACCTCATTCGTTGACAAACCGACCGTGATTTTGCCTGCCGAAATACTGTTAAACGGAATTATATCAGGCATAATCGGTATTGGCGCCGCACGGTTACCCGTCCAGATTCTGTTCATTTCCGCAGCAATATTTTTAATTGCGGCAACTCTTTCGCTGTCCGTTTCTCCCGGTGCCGGAAGCGCCGTTTGAAATTCAAGCGGAACATCTGCTTTTATAAGACCTCTGCCGTCAACATTGTCCGGCTCAAGTCCGTTTGTTTTGCCGACAATTCCCTGATACTCGCTTTTATCTATCATTTGCAGTGCAACGGAATTTTTTATGTTTTGACTGATTTTATATGTCAGTGCGTTGGGATTGTTGCCCGTTGCCGCAATATAAATACCGTAGCTTGCACCCTGTCTTGTCAGATTCAAGAAGAACATATCCGTTTCGGGATAAAGCGTGAACATAGGTGCAAAATTATCAATTACAAGCACGATATACGGCAGTTTTTCTCCCGTTGCATCACGGTATGCCTTAATGTTTCCGAGGCTCAGCTTTGAAAACTTTTCCTTTCTCGTGTCAAGCTCTTTGGAAATCAGCTTGACAAGCTTATCCATCTTTTCTTCATCACTGTCGTTTACAACGCCGCCAACGTGCGGAAACCCTGCAAACATTCCCATACTTCCCGTGTTGAAGTCCATTATGTAGACATTTACATCTTCGGGCGAATATGTGCAACAGATTGACATAATAAGCGTTTGCAAAAGTGTTGTTTTGCCGACACCCGGAGCGCCGTATATGCCCGTATGTCCAAGTTCTGAAAGATTGACTGTTGCCGGGTACTGTGATTGATTCCTCGGATCGTCAATAAGACCGATAACAGGATTTAATTCACCGTCATTTTCCTCCCAGCCGGTATCATTGAATTTTAAGTCTGTTACCTCATTCAGTACGATTATATCCGGCAGCTTTTCCGTCCAGACTTTTTTCGACTCGGCAATATCGTTTTCTTTGACATATCGTTTCAAGAAATCCACAACAGCGTTTATTTCCTTAATTTCTTCCTTTAAGCCGTAGTCAATTCCCATTGTCTTATTTCTGTTTTTATAACTGATTCGCTTGCCCTGCAAGGTAATGCCCGAAACCTTTGGAACAACCGTCATTTTATCCTTTTTGTTCGGATTATACGGTGCGCCGCTCCAGAATGACTGTACCTGTTCATAAATTTCATCGTCGCCGATACGAATATACGCTCTTCCCGGTACCGTTATTTTAGCCGCATCACCGTGGTGCAGCATATCCTTACTGTCAGACGCAGACGCAACTCTCAGACACCAGCGGAATTTAACATTTGCTTCTACATCAGCTGTTACAACGCCCGTTGTCTTCTGCGACATTAAAATACTATACATGCCGAGTGAACGCCCTGTTCGGAAAAGTGAGTTAATAAAGTTTCCGAACTCCGGGAACTGCAGTTTAAACTCTGCAAATTCGTCAATTACGATAATAAGGAACGGTAAAGCCTCATCAGCTTTTCCTGCGTGGTATAGTTTTTGATATTCCGTAACATTCTGCACGCCGTATTTATTAAATATAATCTGCCGTCTTGTCAATTCACACTGAAGTGCAATAAGATTGCGGTCAATTTTATTATCAAGATTTGAAATCGTGCCGGCAAGATGCGGAAAGCCCTCAAACGGCTGAATAAGTCCCGTTCCCTTGAAGTCAATCAGTATAAACGATACATCACTCGGAGAAAATGCAAGCGCCATCGACAAAATCCATGACTGCACCATTTCGGATTTACCTGAGCCTGCCATACCTGCAACCAACCCAAACGGCCCGTGCTTTTTTTCGTATATGTCAAACATAAATCTTTCGCCGTTTTCTCTGATACCCACCGGAACAGACATTGATTTAAACGGCAAAGCCTTTCTCCAATTTTCCGCAACGGGAATCTGATCCGGAGTTTTGACATTGTATCCGTCCAAAAATGTAACACAGGACGGCAGTGCGGTTGCCTTCGCCTTTTCCTCAACACGAATCGGCGCCATTGCCCTTGCAAATATATCAAAGCTCTTTGCGTCAACTTTGTCTATATTAAATTCTTCAAATTCGCCCGAATTTTCCGCATTATATATAACGCCGCTGCCGTTTCTGAGTTCGATTATCTCTTTACACTCCATATACAACTCATTTTTGCTGTGCGTCAGAATAACCGCACCCATTCCGAACTGATACTCACACGCACGCAGGGTTTTCATAATTCCCTGTTTTTTAATATCTTCGTCATCGGCAATAATGAACAGATAATACGGAAGCTGCATTGTTTTTCTGCCGTATGAATTTTCTTCTATTTCACTTTTTCTCTCTTTAACAATATCTTCAAACCTGCGGCACAGTTCCGAAACCTCCATACTGTTTGAAGCCATAAACCGGAATGTCCTGCCGTCATCAAATGAATGCGGCAGCCACCTTATCCATTCCCACTCGGAATACTCTTTTGACGGGAATACCGTTACAATTCTTAATTCTTCATATGAGTGTGTTGCTGCTGCCTGCATCACGATATTTTTTGCAAGTGCAACCGTGTTTTTTCTGTCGCCGACAACACCCACCATACAGTTATTCCGTATATCACACAAAATCGGTGCATTTTCAACATATTTGTTATCGTCGGCGATTTTCTGTCCACCCTTTGCAAGTTCATCTTCGTGCAATGACAAAGTTTCATTCGGCGTCTTAATTTCAATAACAGACGGAACCTTTCCGTTACCTATACGAACACTCATAAAGTCATCATCAAGCGGCGAGCGTTCCCACATTTTCGGCGACATTTCTTTTACAAGCGCCGCACAATCCTTTGTATCTGGATTTGCCGAGCAGAGCGCCCGCAGCTGTCTTGCGTGAACATCGTCAATATGCTTCTGTGTGTCCGCAAGATATTGCTTGTACTTCTCTATCCTCAGTTTTTCGTCTTTTCGGTATTTTTTTGTTTGCGAGCGATGTGACAATATACCTGAAAGAGGCATAGCAAGAACGAATATCCCTGTAATCGGAATGCTAAATTTTCCATCCCCGTTTCCCTTTACCACAGACATATATGTTACTATGGCAGATATTATAGTCGGGATTAACATAATAAGCGGATATGTAAGAATACTTATCCAATTTAAATTTGGTTTTGCCCCGATTGACGGCGGATTTTGAATATCTATTTTATCGCTCGGCATTTCAAGCTTTAATCTCGGCGACCGCTTATAAATCGGTCTTTGTTTAATGTTTTTGGGTTTCGGCGCAGATTTATGAACGGATATATTGTTGTTCACTCCGAAAATTTCCAGACTGTCGCCGCCGAATATGAATTTAGCTTCGCCGATTACAATTTCATCTCTGTTTTTAAGTACACATTCTTTAATTGCCTCTGAGTTTACATATGTGCCGTTTGTACTGCCCATATCAATCAAATGATAGTCTGTTCCCATTCGCTTGATTTTTGCGTGTTTGCCGGATACAATCGGGCTGTCCAAAACAACATTGTTCTTTTCGCCCCTGCCTATTGTAAGTTCATCCGGCAGCTTTTCTTCAATGCCGTTTTGCTCGTATTCGGAAATAACCATCATAGAAATACGGTCTTTTCGGCTTAAAACAAAGATTTGCTCCGGAATAAGAGTTCCGTGCGTTACCTTGCTGCCGTTCATCAGGACCTCGCCGATACACGATACTTCCCACACTCCGTTTTTGTTTACAAACTTAATATGCTCTTTTTTCAAATCGGAATCGGGAATACTAAAACCTTCTTTTACATCACTTCCGATTGAAAGTCGCTGATGATTGCTTAGGGATATGTCCTTAAAGTGACCTTTGTAATAAATTCTTATAAACATATCCATAGCAAATAACCTCCGCATTTCATTTATTCATTTTCATTATTCATATTGTTGTTATTCTGTTTGTCTGTTTCCTTTTTATCCTCTGTCTGACTTTGCTTATCAATATCTTTTTCTTCGTCCGTTGGCTTGACAACAGACTCTTTTTCCTTCGTATTTTCTTTGTCGTTTGGTTTGTCTGTCGTTTTCGGCGCCGGCTTATTTTCACTGTCTGATACAATCACTTTAATTGTCTTATTGATTTCTCCGGCACTTATCGTGATATTTGCCGTGCCCTTTGAAACAGCTGTTATCTTACCGTCGCTGCCGACCGTTGCAATTTCATTATCTGACGAAGCAAATTCGACTTCGCTTTTTGCACCGTCGGGCAACAGTTTGTAATCCAAAATACGGCTTTCACCTTTTTTCAGCTTCACATCTTCCGCCATAATCTCTTGGGCATTTCGGATTACCTCAACCTCAACCGCACAGCTTGCATTATCCATTGAAACAGTTATCACTGCTTTTCCCGGCTTTAAGCCCGTGTAACACCGCTTTGCGTCGCTTACCTCAACAATACTCGGATCAGAGCTTTCATAATGAAATTCCGTCAATCCCGTTTCATTATTTTCCTTGTTCACAACAGGAAAACGCTGCGGCATAGGATATGATGTTTCTCCGACGGAAAGCACTTTCTTGTAATTACCTTCATCAAGCGTAATTTCCGTTGCCGCAATATACTTGGGACCTTTCGGCGTAGTTGAAATTTTTCCTATTGCAATCCCCAAAACAGCGACTGCAAGAGCCAGAATAACTGCGCTGACTGCAAGTTTATTCTTTGAGCCTTTCTGCCTTTTTTTCAGCGACTTTGTATCTGCTGAAATAACAGTAACCGTTACATTATCTCTGCCGCCGTTTTTAAGTGCCGTTTCAACAAGGCTTCGGGCAGCAGTCCGGCTATCGCCGGATTTTCGCATAATGCTTTGTATTTCTTCATTTTCCACCATATCGGTAAGACCGTCGCTGCACAAAATGAACATATCGCCTTTTTCTATCCTTATTTTTTCAGATATATGCGGTTCAACAATCATTTCATCGGCAAATATTCCGAGGTGCTGCGTCAGCTTGTGTCTGTCCTCGTGCGTTTTTGCCTTTTCCTTTGTGATGACACCCATATTCACAAGCCTTTGCGCCGTTGTATCATCAACTGAAATCTGCGTCAGCTTTTTGTTTCTGTAAAGATATACACGGCTGTCGCCGACATTGTAAACCTGTGCCGTATCATCGGAAATGCTGAGCAGAGCAAAGGTAGTTCCTATTCTGCGTTCGCCCGATTCCACAATTTTGTTGCAAATTTTTGTGTTCGCATCGGATATTGACTTTAAAATTGCAGATTTATTATCTTTTATCCTGCCGCCTTTTTGCTTATCATGATATTTTTTTACGGTTTGTGCTGTAATAAGCGACGCTTCTTCTCCAAGAGCCTCTCCGCCCATTCCGTCAAACACACCGTACATAATTTCGCTGCCGCTCGGATTATCCGCAAAAAAATTGTGATTATCACGGTTATCCGGGTTTAAATGCGTTCCGTTAAAATAAAAATTATCCTCGTTATTGTTTCTTATGCGTCCTTTATCCGAACAAACCGCAGCCGAAAATTTTATGCTGTTCATCAGGCTCTCCCTCCTTTTTCGGGGTATCAGTCAAAAAGCGAAACCGTTCCTTTTTTCGGGATTTCCGTTTCTTCATTTTCTCCGAATAAAGAAAATGTTTTTGACCTGTCTTTTACTTCATTCGCAGTATCTATATAATCTTCTTCCTTTGTATGTGTTGCAATGTTAAATTCTATGTCATTACCCACATTATCAAAAGAAAGCGTGTTATTTACAAAGTTAATTTTATATACGGAAATATTTATAATATCTCCGCTATTTAGCAATCGTTCGGCAATTCTTCTGCCGTTTACATATGTTCCGTTTTTACTTCCCAAATCTTTAATCATATAACCGTTTCCTACACTGTAAATCATAATGTGTCGGGAAGATGTTCTCATATTTTTAAGTACAATACTGTTTTTGTAATCTCTGCCTATCGTAATTTCCTTGTTTTCGCTAAGCCAAACTGTTTTCATTGAGTCTGACTGTTTGGGGTGAACTGCAATATATATTTCGGGGGTGGTTTCAAGTACATATGTTGCCCCCACTTCAAGACTATCACGGGTCATTCGGGAGTCCTCACGGTACAATAATTTCTTTGCCTTTATCTCGCAGCCGTCTGCGGACACATCAAATGTAATGTGTCCGCTGTTTAAGCCGCCGGCGTTTAAGCGGATTGTGTCGTTTTCGCCGGAACCGATTGTTGCACGGCTATACTTCGACAAATCTATGCTGTATAATTCATCATTGTAATAAACTCGTATTATATACGCCATAAAAACTCCCGTCCCCGTTTCAATACCTATTATTTGTTTGCGGCATCTCCCGATTTATCACCGTTTTCTGCTGCACTGCCGGTATTATTTCCGTTGCCGGCATTATCTTTTGTTTCGTTCTTTTTCTGTGTTTGCTGATCATCGGATTTTGAATTTTCACCGTTGTCCTTATTGTCATTATCCTTGTCATCTGCTGCTTTTTCAAGAAGGATTGAAACACTTGCTTCTTTTCCTGCTTCAACGGTAACTGTTGTTTCCGCTGCCGTGTAACCCTCCGGAATGCTGCTTACGGTTAATGTATAAGTTCCCGCATTTACTTCTGCAAATGTGCAAGCTCCGCCGTTTGCGGCTGTCTGCGTTTTTCCATCAAGCGTTACAACCACACCGTCACCCAATGCCGGGTCAGCACCTTCAAAGTTTCCTTTAACCTTAATAGATACCGAACCTTTTTCTACTACCGGCTCTGCTCCTATCTCCGGCAACGGAATGCTTCCGTCCTTAAAACGTACTGCCAAATAATCATCCCAGCTTCCGGCAGCCATTTCATCATTTGAAATATTAAAGGTTGTTACTCCGTCTACCCAAGCTACTGTTTCTGCTCCATTCGGTGCTTTCACACCAAACAGTGCTTCTGCAACCGCACGGATAGGCAAATATGTGGAGCCACCATTAATATCTGTCAAAATGGGAGCAATCTCATTGCCTGTTAATCCGCCGTTAAGCAACATTGTCTTTTCTTCATCGGTTATAAGAGAATATTCCGTTCCTTTTTTCATATTCAACTTACCGTTAAAATCGAAATCATACACATTAAATGTAGGCTGGTCGATGACAAGACGCAAATATTTGCTGCCTTTAACAATATGCACGCTCTTGTCACTTTCCTGCCACTCTATCGCAGCGTTGAGTAACTCTGCACACTGACGCAATGAAACATAAGTTTTTGTAACAGGGCCAAACTCTTTTGTTTGGAAAGGATATTTTTCGTTAGATTCAAGAGCTATAGAAGTAACTGCCGGTACCGGAGGCTGCGGTACAACATTATTATCTTCTTTATTTTCTTCTCCCGGAACTGCTTCATCAGGCGCTACTGTTTCGCCGGGTGCTGCTGTTTCATCTGATGCATTGTTATTGTCAGAAACACCGCTGACAACTTCATTGCCCGGTGTAACCGTTTCGTTATCCTCGCCGTCGGCAAATACAATACTTCCCTGAACAAAAATCATTGCTGCCGATAATAAAAGTGCCAAATGCTTTTTATAGTTTTTCATTGATTATTTCTTCCTTTCTCTGTTATTTATTCAAATTCGAGTATATAGCGCTGCGCATCTCCGCCAAAAATTGCAGACGAGCTTCACTGTATGCGTCATTATATGTGTTATCATCCTGCTGCGGATAGAGGAATCGTTCAATCTCCTGTACGATTTTGTCGGTAACAAATACACGTCCACCGCCGTTTATAGGATCCGGAACAGCAACAAAAACTTTGTTGTCAAAATTTTTCAAAAAGTAACCAATATCAACAGGCATACCTGAATCATATGGCTTCCTTTCTCCTTTTTCATTTACCTCAAGACTTAACTCATATCCCAAAACTTTAATGCTTCCATCTGGATACCATTGTAATCTAACTCCACGAC
Organism: uncultured Clostridia bacterium; assembly: GCA_934454215.1. GTDB lineage: Bacteria > Bacillota > Clostridia > UBA1381 > UBA1381 > Ornithomonoglobus_A. The sequence continues at coordinate 27,291 of CAKSGG010000004.1, read as the reverse complement.
CTTTTTTATTAGGCTCAAATACAGAAATAGAAATCAAGTCAAAATCGATAACTTTTTCAACTCCATTAATGTTTGCTACATCACCCAAGGGAGTATAGTTAATTCTGCTGCAATAACCCTCCTCTGTCCATTCACCATAATTGGTAAACGAATAGCGTATCGGAGTATATTCAGCACCATCCTTTAACACCGAAACATCTGAAGCTGCAAACGATGTAATTGATGTCATCGTAATTATGCTTAATGTTATTAAACTTAAAAATATTTTTTTCATACTTTTTATCCTTTCATTTAGGTTTTCTTATTTGGGGATTCAAATACCCCAATCATTATGTACTGTATGTTCTGTGCTTCCACATTTAGGACAACGTTTTACTTCGGCAGGCGGTTCTGTTGGGTGTACTGTATGTGATGTACTTCCGCACACCGGGCAAGTTGGGTGTGTTGTATGCGATGTACTTCCACACACCGGACAGGTTGGGTGCGTTGTGTGCGAAGTGCTGCCGCATACCGGACACTTTTTTACCTCTTTGGGGTGTACTGTATGAGCCGTACTACCGCAAGTGGGACATCTTTTTTCCTCAACTTTTTTGGTTGGCTCCGGTGTTTTCGCCTTAACCGTCAATGTCATTTCCTTTGTAACTCCGTCAGCGGTTATCGAAATTGTTGTCGTGCCGGCACCTACGCCTGTAATAACGCCATCCGGTCCGACAGTTGCCACACCTGCATTTGAACTTTGATATGCAACCTGTGGATTTGTTGCGTCCTCCGGCATAACAATCGGGTGAAGCGTGATAGCTGCTCCAACATCCAAAACAGCTGAATTTTCAACACCTTCTATCGCCGTTACGGGTATTTTTTGCTTTGCAACACTAACCTCAACAATTTTTTCAACCGAGCCGCACTTTATGGTTATTTGTACGGTTCCTTCTGCCAGCGCCGTTATTTTGCCGTCGTTGTCTACCTCTGCAATTTCATTATCCGATGACTCAAATTTTATTTCATCGGTCGTGTTTGTCGGTGATAATTCATAAGTCAGTTCTCTTTCATCACCAATCGCCATAGAAATTGCTTCTTCCGGCAGCCCGGCAATATCGGTAACAGGAATTGATTTTGGTATAAATGCAAATACCGCCAATGCGATCAAACACACTACAATAGCAGTTGCCGCCAAAATGAATGCTTTTTTCTTTTTGGGGGCATCCCTCGCCGAGCCGCTCGTTTGCCTGTCAGAAAACTCCGATACAGTTCCTTTGCTTGGAATATCTGTAACCGTTCCTCCCATATCATTTGTGGGTAATTCCGAAACGGTACATCCGCCGGTGGTTTTCCGTTTAATATCTGCCACGGTTCCGCCTGTCGGAGTTTTTGTTACTTTTTTCCTTGGGCTTAAAACCGTGATGTCTTCCGTATTTTCAAGGACCTTTTTCAGTTCATCTGCCATTTGTTTCGGCGACGAATATCTCTTGTGTCGGTCATTTTCACAAGCTTTTTTAATAATGCGTGCAAGCTCACCGTCCGCAAATTTCGGATTTGGAATTTCTTCCGTTCCTGCAATTCGCTTGCTTAAAGCAACGCTTATGTCATTATCGTTAATCGGTCCTTCAGCCGGCAAAAACGGTATTCGGTTATTATTAAGCAGCCTATACATAACAATACCGATTGAATAGATATCGACATTGTTATTATACTCTTTATGCTGCATAATTTCCGGTGCCATATAATCCTCAGTACCGGTTAATGTTCCCATTGTGGTACCCTGTGCTTCTCTTGAAACACCGAAATCACCAAGCTTGTATTTACCGTCTGCATCTATAAAAATGTTTTCCGTTTTTACATCTCGGTGAATAATCTTTTCATTCTGGCAGCTTTCTATTGCTCCGCAAATATCTATACCAAGACGGATAACATCTTTTTTACTGAAGCTGTTTGTTCGCAGATACTTTTCAAGTGATGTCAAAAGCTCCATTCTTATGATAATATCCCAGCCGACATCATCTGACTTTTCCTGTTTCAAATGTGCCTCATATCTTACAACATTAGCACTGCCCCTGAGTTTCATCATCAAGTCAATTTCTCTTGAAAAGGTATTTGCTCTCGTTTCAAAAAAACTTCTTAATGATTCTTCATCAGTTGCCAAGCCTTTGCTGTACGCAAGCTCCTTATCCTGCTCGCTTTTCGGAATGGATATGTACTTTGCGGCAGCATATTCTCTTTTTCCGCCGACATCACGGTATATTTTATAGACTTCGCCGTAACTTCCCTTGCCTATAAGCTCCCCGATATGCCACTCGCCCCACAAAGGCTCATACTTAAATATTCCTTCCGGCAACATCATCGCCTCCCTTATCTTTATTTATCAAATCAGTTACCGCTTTGTAAATGCAGGCTAATTCAATTTCCATTTTATTTTTATCATGCCAGATAACATAATCCAAAACTGCGGATATAAACAAATATACATAAGGCTGAAGTTCTGTCTTTTTGCAGCCAAAGTGATTTGCTATCGTCGCCGTATAATGGTCATATATTTCCGTAAGCCTGTTGGCTATCGGTCTGATTTCGTCGCCGTATTTTTGGCTTGTTACAACCTGATATATAAACCTCAGCTGAGATTTATATTTCATAATAAATTCCGAAAATGTTATAATGATACATTCCAGATTATCTATATATTGATATACATAATCAAACAATATATCTGCCACACGATTCAGCCCGTATTCAGTTGCGCTTAGTATTGCTCCGTCCTTATTACCAAACCAATAATAAGCGCTGCTCGTTGCCATTCCGGTTTCGACACACATTTTTCGCATAGATACACTTTCTAAACCGTGTTCAACAAAATACGCAAAACACTTTTTCAAAATTTCATCCTTCTGAATATTATTCATTGAAGGTTCACGCACCGAAATCCACCTCCGCTCAGTTTGTAACACATTCTACAAGCCGTGTTACAATCGTTACAAACCAAGTCAAAAAAAATAATTCGCACACCACATAATCGATATTATGTGGTGTGAGAACTTAATAAAGGGTGATTATTTTTGATTCTGTCATTATGCACAACATTAAAACACATCAAAAACCCACGACTTTTAGACCATAGAAATGCTCAAAATTTCAATGGTCCGGTTTTGCTGCTCTTTTTTTGTTGAAATTAACGATTTTCGACAAATACAATTAAATTTTTCGCAAATCATTGACAAAATTCCTTTTTGGTGTTATAATAATACGCAGAAAAGTTATGTATAATAAATTTATTTACCACATAATATCGATTATGTGGTATTTTTATTTTCAGCATCTAAGCAGTCCTAACTTCTGTATTTGCTTTCTGTGGATCTCACCCGTTTCCATAGTGTAAATGCGTGTCGTGTTTACACTTGAATGCCCCAGAATATCTGCCAATCTTGAAATATCTTTTTCGAGCGAATAATATGTCCGTGCAAAAAGATGTCTGAGATTATGAGGAAAAACCTTGCTGCGATCCACATTCGCACTTTCGCAGAGTTTTTTCATATCGTGATAAATGTTACATCTGTCGAGCGGTCTACCGTTTTTGGAAACAAAAACACTGCCGCTTTTTATCTTTTCCTCTTTTATATACCGAAGCAGCATTTTGCAAAGCATATCCGGCAGAAAAACAGACCTTGTTTTGCCTTTGAGGTTTATAATTGCCTTTTGTACTTTGACCGCCTCAACGGTTATAAATTTAAGTTCGGATACTCTGATTCCCGTAGAACAAATCGTCTGCATCAGCAAATAAAGCCGCTTATTATCTTTATGCAATGCTGCTGCCAAAAGCCTGTCGTACTCCGCTTTTGTTAGTTCTCTTTCTTGTTTTGCGAACACTTGCTTTTGTATCTTTATTGATTTCACCTTACAGTTAAACCACTGAGCAAAAGCAAAAAATCTATTTAATGATGATAAAACAGAATTAACACTTGCCGGAGCATATTTTTCTATCAGTTTCTGCTTATATTCAAGAACTGTCTGCTTTTCAACCGTTCTTCCTGACAGCCACTCCACAAATGCAAGGATATCACGAATATATTTTTCTATCGTTGCCTGTGCCTTTTCTTCCTCTACTAAATCAATTTTGAAATTCTCTATAAGTTCATTTGTTATTTGTCTCATATTGAACAACTCCTTTGGTATATATTTTACCACTAAACTGTGTTTTTATATAATGTCCCCAAAAGGTTTGTCAATATTTGCGATATTTAATTTTATTTGTCGAGTATATTTATAACTTCTATGCCGTGCTTTTCAGCATAGATAATTGTATTCTTTGTACCGCCGCTTTCTCCGTTATATGCGGCTATCACTCTTGACGACCTATCTACCATCCATGTATTTCTCTTTTGATAACAAGAGCGGTAATAATGCTCGCTTATTGTTTTTGCAATATCGACTTCGCTCAACACCTTGTAATAAAGCTGCTGCTCTTTTTCTTCCCACGACTTTTCAAAATCCGGGTGCGGTATTGCCGCTACCAAATGCAAAGCGGAATTTTTCTTTTTTTCCGCAATAACAATTTCACCTGCCCACAGATCAATCCCATAGCACATTCCTATTATGAATGTTACATATCCGTCCCGGATAGCTTGTCTGATTGCTGACTTTAACTTCTTTTTCACAGTATTTTCACTGCAATGCAGCTTCCACGGTCTATGCCCTGTAAAACAGCATCTATGCTTCCTCAATTCACATTCCTTATCATTGTCCATTCTTGATAAACACCTCCTGTAAAAGCCTTTAACACCTATCATTTTGATAAATCACACCGCATTTATAATAGTTTTGTCAAAAAGTACACAATTTGATAATCATATACTTCAAAAAAATTTACTGTAATTGCCCCCGTATCATTGACATTTTAGCTATGATTTGGTATAATATTTGTGTATAAAATAGGTTTTACAGGCTATTTAACGAATTTTTGCTTATAAAAAATCACTATCAAAATGTGTACTTTTTGATAGTGATTTTATTGTTTTGCTCTTAATTCCCGCAGCCGTCGGTAAAAAGTTGCTATACTCATATTACATTCTTCCGCTGCTCGTTCTGCTGATATTTTTCCTTTTTGCCAATCGCCAATCAGTTGAGCAAAATTTTCAGGTGGCGCAATGACCGGCCTGCCAAATTCAACACCATTAAGTTTTGCTGCCTTTATTCCCTCCTCTTGTCGTTTTTTAATGTTTTCACGCTCATTCTGTGCCACAAACGATAACACTTGAAGCACGACATCAGCTATAAAAGTTCCCAGCAAATCCTTTCCTATTCTTGTGTCAAGCACGGGCATATCTATAACCACTACATCTACCTCCATTTCTTTTGTCAAAAGCCGCCATTGGTCTATAATTTCCTTATAGTTTCTGCCAAGCCTGTCAATCGATTTAATATAGAGTAAATCTCCCGCCTTTAAAACCTTTAACAAATCCTTATATCGTGGGCGGTTAAAATCTTTCCCTGATTGCTTGTCTACAAAAATATTTCTTTTTTTGATATTCAACCCCTGCATTTCAATCATTTGTCTTGCTATATTTTGATCTATGGCAGACACTCTGACATATCCATAATCCAATACCATCACCTCCCAGATATGCGACTTTGCCCCTATTATATTATAACACTTGCTGTCATCGGATATTTTACTGAAACATTGTGTCATCTTTCGTAATTTCCATCTTACTTTCCGCATTCATTATTTTTAATCGGACAAAACATACTGCATTTTCCGTCTTTTAAGCAATCTATATACGAACAGAAAACGCTTGTTCTGTCAAGCAGATAATCGTTCTTTCCCGTTTCGCATACAGTGCAAATATTTATATCTGTTTTCGCTTTCATATAAACACCTCCAAAAAAATTAAGGCGGCCGATATTGACCGCCTAATATTGTTTATTTAGACATTTTTCTTAATATTTTCCCATACACCTGTTTTTTATCATAGTTATACTTTTGAATGATAACCTCGACCAAATCGCCCGTTTTATAATCGCCGTCATACTGCATTGTAAGATATGAGCAAAGCACATTTGTTTCTCCATCATACAGTCTGCAAAAAACTCCTCCGGCATATTTACCGACTATTTTTGCCATTCTTGTCGCTCCAAGCGGGTGCCTTGTTTCAATGCCGTCAAACGGGTGTGCGGTTGCTTCCTTTATCGAAAACCGCATAATTTTTTCGTCGGGATTATATTCCTTTACCACCGCCTGTCTTATATCTCCCGGCTTCATAATATCGTGCAAGTCCTCAATGCTCACATAGCTTATATCTCTTTGTGCCAATGTAACATCAAAGCCGTTATATGTTACGGTGCAGATATCTCTGCCGACTGCCAAAACATCAACATCAACCCTTTCTCCCACATTTGCCATTCGCCTGAAATTTGCGTGCTGTATCTTATCAAGAGCAATTTTTCTTGACGCTATCGCAAATCCTGCCTCTCTGTCGATATGAGTTATGACATAGCTTACCTTTGCACCGTACATTGAATGAAGTATATGATACCCCGTACTGCGTTCCGTAATAAAAACCTCTGTTTCGGGAATTATTATCTTTACTCTGTACGGAATAACAATAAGACAGCGCATAGAGAGCTTCTCCGCTTTTTTCTTTCCTTTGGGAACAGCGCTGAATTCGTGTAAATCAACGCCGACAACATTCCCGTGCATAACCGAGCCGCTTCGATATGAGGCATAAATCGCCTGCCATTCTTCTCGTTCCGGCTCCGTAAGGTATTTATCAAGTTCCGCTAAATTCAAATCTTTAAAGTCCATAATTGTAACCTCCTCATAATTTTTTGTATATTTACAGACAGACACACACATCTGAAAACAAAAAAACACCGTCCTTCCTTTTTCGGGATTAAACGGTGCGTCTGTCTGATATTTTTATTTAGGAGTGTAAAATTCCACTCCGCCCGCTCCGAGAAGTGCATACTTACAATGACACTCGGTACATATCTGCGGTATTTGGTTTTTGTCCTCCGGCAAAAATACAACCAATTCACATTTTTCATTGACAATTTTATCGTTTGCAAACTCTGATACTGCTCTTTCCATACCGTATTTAACTGGAATTATACTGATTTCTTTTTCGTGTTTGTCCGTCCCGGCAAGGAATTTGATTGAAACAAGTCCGCTGCTTTTTCTGTGCTGCCGGACATTCGGCAGAAAAGCGAGCATTACATCGACAGAACGAATCATATCAATATTCGGCGTTTCGCCTTTATACCCGATATATTCATCTCCACCTAATCTGCCCGTTTGAAAATTACCGAACTGACACATTTGAAAGGCATATCCGTCAATATTTTTCAGCTTTGAGCCAATTTGAAAATTCACCATAATAAGCAGCTGCCTTTTCAAAAGAGGACCGTATTCGTCAATCAACTCTTTCATGTACCGTTGAAACACATTCAGATACATAAGGCACTCACTCCCTTCGTCTCAAGCTGTTGAGATACGGGTCAATGTGCAAGAGGCTGTATTCTTCCGTGATACAATTAAAAATCGTGCTCATAACATATGCCGTTATGTTGCTTATGGGTTTTGTATTTTTGTGCAGATTACAAACAGCACTTTGGAGAGTGTTATAATCTATCTCATACATTCTGCTTCGGATCTTATCCTGTGGCAATCGTGCATTGCCTATTTTCAAGCCATCCGAATAAAACATTCTTTCCAAAGCGTCATACAATATCTTTCTTTCCTCCTCATCAAAGTATTCAAGCTGACATCTTTCCAGAATATCCTCTAATCTGTATGGGCTGTCGGTTTGTCTGTCCTGCGAAATTTCTTCTGCACTTTCCGTATAGAGCTTAAATTTACTCTGCTGACTTACTGACTGACTTTTCTCAGCATGATTATTATAAATCTGATTTATGTAAGTATTATTAGGGTGCAATTCCGGCACATCTAAAACTGCCGTTTCAGCACTTCTTGATGTGCCGTTTTGGAAGTTCTTGATATCCTCATCTGGCACTTCTTGCTTTGGTGTTGTTTCTTCAGATATGCTGTTTTGGCACATCTTATATTTCGACATATTTTCTTCAAGACATACCGAATCGGCACATCTTAAATTTTCCCGTTTCACATACTTTTTAGCTTGTTTTTCCGAAAGTTCGAGTTTAACAATAAATATTTTATTCGGCATACCCCGACCTTGGCGTTGTTCGGCAATAAGCCCTGCATCGGTAAGTTCCTTAAATGCCGATATTGATTTCTTATATGTAATCCCCAAATCCTCCGCAATTTCCTCTCTTGTGTATATGAGATACACCTCATCATTTTCATTTATCCAGCCATTAAGTTTGGAAAGCGAAAGCCTGTCATAAAGCAGAGCATATGCAAGTTTTGCGTCCGAGGACAATTTTCGGTATTTCTCATTTGCAAACATTGCCTTTGGTATTTTCAAAAACTCACAGCTTATAATATCGTTTATTTTATATAAATTCATCTGTAAAACCTCCTTATTCATTCAGTATATCATCTGCCGTTGTCTGCGTTATTTTTGATTCGTCGTGCAGCACCGCATTTGAGTAGTCCATTTCTATCCTTATCTCCCGTTCATCACCTTTCACTTTTTCCTCCGTTTTAATATCCGAACCGAAATTCGGTGTTACCGATTCATATTTTTCGGACTGCTCTTTAACATTATTTTTATTTTCCTCACTGCTGCTATTCATATCGTCAAATGTCTGCTGATAGCCTTTATATGTATTCTTCTTCTCATTTTCTTTATCTGTTTCGTGCCACTCCGGAATATAATCTGCCACTCTTGTATATTTCAATTCCTTATATGATGACATTTCATCGGGAATAACTTTGTATGCCTTCAGCGGTTTCTGACCTCTTATAAGCAGCAAACATTCTTTGTTGTCCATTTGGAGTATTTCCTCCGGATACATAAGTGGTCTTGTATTGTTGGACTTTGTTGTTCTGTATCCCGTCACTTCCCTTGTTATGGGTGAAAACAACGGCGTCTGCGGCGCCATACTGTTTGTGAGCTGAATTGTAACCGCACCGCAGCGTTTGCTTATATATTCGCTTGTCATCATATCATTGCAGCCAAGTACAAGCTGGGTATCACAGTTGCCGACGATCTCTTCCCATTCTTTTATAGGATATCTGTCCGATAACTGTGCAATCGACTGAACGACTATCTGGCAGTTGATGCCGTAACCTCTGACAACAGATATTGTCTTTTTGAAATCAAGCAATTTCCCGACATTGCAAAATTCGTCCATAATAAAATTTACTTCAACAGGCAGCCGACCGCGCTCGTCTCCGTGCTTCCTGGCGTAATCCGAAAGTTTCTTGAAAAGCATTGAGAAAAACAGCGATGATAAAAACTCATATGCCGTATCCTGTGCTGATATAATACAAAAATATGCACACGGCTGTTTTCCCGGCAGTTCCAAATCTATATTGTGGTACTTTGTTATTTTATCAACCAGCTTATTTTGAAAAACATTCATTCTTGAGCCAAGACCGATAAACACATTACCCCAAAGATTGCTCGCTGCCTGTTTGAAAATTCCGTATGGTCCTCTCGCCGGGTGGTCGAGCGGAAGTCTTTGAAATTTCATATCAAGGCTTTTTGCACTTTCATTTGACAGTATCTTATATATTGTGCCGAGCGACCTTTCGTGCAGCGGCAAAAGTTCATTTGTAATCGGATCTTTCATACTCTGAACATAAAGGATAAGCGCGATGAGTAAGTTCTGCTCTGCTTTATCCCAGAAGTCTGCCTTTTGTCCCTCCTCCGAGGTATTACGGATTATAATTTCAGCAACCGACTGCACCATATCAACATCGCCTTCTGTTTCGCCTATACAATTCCACCCGTCGGAATTTTCCATATCAAGCAGATTAAGAGCTTTCACCACATAGCCGTTGTTTCTCAAATATTCCGAATACTGTTCAAACAATTCCGCCTTTGGGTCAACAATTATCATACTCTGTTTTGAAGTTCCCGACACTTTCATCTGCACTGTCTTTTGAATAAACGGTTTTACAAAACCTCTTGATTTACCAGAACCGGTAGCACCATAAACTATAATATGCTTATTAAGCCCCGCATCACTTTTAAGACCTACATATTCGGCAAATTTATCGTCATCATAAATTCCGTTTTTAATTTTGCACAAAATAGGACAAGGGAGAGAATCAGCCGTGCCGGACAATAAAATTTTATCTCTTTCCTTTTTGTTCATCCAGCCGGAGGTGCCGTGCGTACCCTCGTTTGAAACAAAGAAATTTCTTTCGTCCTTTGTTATCTTTACACCGGTTATAAGGTAAATCCACTTTCCGGCTATAAGAAAATACATAATAAGGATAAAAAACAAAACTCCCAACCCCTGCGGCGTAAATACTGCTGCAAAACACCTAATCGGATTAAACGATAAGGTCTTATTCAATGTTCCTTGTGTGAAATTTTTCATAGCCCCGATAAATGAATTTATGGCTAATCCGTAAAGATATATTGCTATCATCACGCAAATAAAGTAATACCAAAAATGCTCTTTAATTTTTATATACCATCTATTTATTTTTTCGTGTTTCAGCAGTTTTTGTTTCATTTTTAGAATAAGGCTTTTCAGGAACATCAATATAATCACCTTCTTTCGTTTTAATTGCCTCTTTTTTTATGGCATTGCTTTTTATTTCGGGAAAGACGCTGTAAATATCATTTATTGAAATCGGTATTACATACGCTTTTGAGGTATGGTATTTGTGCAAAACTTTAAGCAATGTACCTTTCTGAAACGGAAGACAGCAAATAGTCGGAATGAGTTTTTTATTATATCTCTCAATTTGCTTTAATGCCCGTATAATTCTTTTCACATTAAAATCCACGCCAATAATATACGGAATATCATTTTTTATACCGTCACAGTCTGAAAGGCGTGAAACATCACACTCTGCACAGCCGATAGCCTTTGCAATTCTTTCACGGTACCTGCAAGCGGTCACTATATTCAGCTGCAGCACACCATCCCTACTCAACGGGGCAAGCAGATATTCACTCCCCATTTCCTCCAATGCCTTATAAAACGGCTTTTGCCCGTTTACCGATTTTACACTTTCCGATACAGGGCTTATGTCAGCCCATAATTCCTCCAAGGCTTCTCCGGTAAGTATGAGCTTAATGTCTTTAACATCTCTTATCGCGTCGGTTTGCGCACGGTATATTTCCCGTTCAAACATAGGATATACCCAACTGTTTCGGCTTTCAATGCAGTATGGGATATATGCAATTTCCGCAATTTTAAGTATTCCTAAAAACTTTGTTCCCGATAAGACCTTCATTGAATTATCGGAACGCAAGAGCAAGCTGCTCATATATCCGCAGTCTAAACCCGAAAGCTCTCTTGCCGTTTTGTAATACACATTTATACCTGCAAGCGACAATAAAACATTCCAATCCGCATTTTTCAGTTTACGGATATATGACGCTTTTTTTAAGTTTGTTCTTGCGTCCTTTGCAAAAATCAAATTCATTTTTTCAAGAATGTCCCTGCCCTTTTTAGTCAGCTTATAACTCTGCTTATCACTCATAAGCTTAATGAGTTTATACTCCTGCAAATTTGATATAACCCGCTTTGAAAGATAGGGTGCATCATATTTTCGGTAAAGTCCCGCAGGCATATATCTGCACAATCCCGTTAGCCTCAAAAATTCAAAATCCAATGTGTCAAACAACATTTTTCGCAACCCTCCCTACCTGTGTGAATTTTTATTTTATTTTTAATCGGTTAAATCAGCACAAAGCCTTATTTCGGCGGCGTTTTCTTTATGTTTAACTGTGGAGCTTTTTTCAAATATCCGCCGCTTACAAAAAATCGGTGCTTTTTGATTTTTTCGCACTACCCCTACAGCATATCGGTCGCCAGCAAATCCATAAAAATATTACCGTCCTCCGGCGGCAATACATAAATTTCACAACGCACCTCCTCCGACAGTCTTGCAAACAAACCAATGCTCAAAACAAACTGACTGTCATCGGATATGACCCTGCCTTTCAATACATTAGGTATCATTTTCCACCCCTTATTGTCATTATCGAGAGCATTGTGATTTTTATGATTTGCATATTCCACAATCGCCAAAAATGCGTTCTCAAAGTACGGCAGCTCTCCGCCATATGATTTAATCAGTCTGTCTATGGTATCACCTATGTAATTGCTTGTCTTATACTTACAACTCGGCAGCAATGTATTTAAGGTTATATGCAGCCAGCCGTTGTATGTTACATCAATGTCTCCGCAGATGTCGATTACGGTTTTATCGCAGATATATTTTTCGCTTACAATTCCCGAAGTCTTGAATCTGTCAAGAGCACCTCTTGATTTTATGCACAGACCTTCAAGCTCGCACAAATAGTCATCTATCTTTTTTTCAACCGCAGTTCCCGAATTGCTCTCGGACATTAAGAGCTTTGACAAACACTGCATAACTTTCACGGTATCATTTTGCAAATCACTTAATGTTTTCTTAAATTCAGTCATTTTCAAATCTCCTTTCAGGCATAAAAAAAGCCTGCTGATTTTTTCATCAACAGGCTTTCTTCGATATTTTATTTTTGGTCATATATCGTGTTTCTCAACTCGTTTTTTCGCCGTATCATAAACCTCATCGTCTGCTCTTGCACCAATCACAACCACAAGCATCTGACCATCAATTTTTATTAGCTTATAAACAATTCGTATACCGAGACTTTTTAATTTAATTTTGAGAAACCCCGACAAATTATTGCCTTGCTTGTTTCCGAGCGGTTTTCCATATCCGCCTTCATTCGCCGGCAACGGATTTTCAAGTACTTTATTCAGCGCTTTTGCAACCACAATTCGCTCATTCCCCGATAAACCCTTAAAATCTTTTTTTGCCTCCGGCAGAAACATCAATTTCCAATTCATTCAATTTCCACCTCACCGATAGAGTCCAATTCCTCTTTTGTGATACCAAGTTCCTCATACAGCTCTTTACCGGAAATCAAACTATCCTTATTAAAATTCTGCATTCTTGCATTTGCCACAGTCAAGAGCCTTGCATCATTCACTTCGTCCATAAGTTTAACATACTCGTCCGGTGACATCAAAACGCATTCGGCTGCATTGTTTTTCATAACTACTTTGGCTCCGCTTTGTTTTACATCATCAAAAATTTTTCCGGCAAGACCTCTGTTAAACAATGAAATGGAAATTGTATCTCTAATAGCGCTCGTTATATTTGCCATTGCTCTCACCTCCATATATATAATATAACACAACACAATCATTTTGTCAATATTTTTACTGATAAATTTATTGATATATTGTGTACTATAGTATATGCTGTATTGTATTATTATATTGCAAAAATTACGAGAGCATTTGCTTTATTTTTTTCTTTTTTCCAAATCACTTCTTTTTGTCGTAATCAAATCATACATAAGCGGAGAGGCTTTTATATCAATACAAACCTTATTTTTATTTGCACAAAGAAGTGCTTCACCTCTGCCGGAGCGTATAATCTGCATTGTCTCCTCATCGGAAAGCGATAAATGCTTTTGCACCGTAAAAGCCTCATCTTCTTCAAGATGCAGCACAATCTTGAAACTCGAAAGGTTTAATATCTCCTTTCCGAATTTACCGCCGTCTGATGAAAAGCAACCGGACAAATCCTGCGTTGCTTGTATTGCACTTCCACCAAAGCCCCGTATAAGTCTGAATATTTCCTGCACATATGCACTTGCAAGACGGTTTGACCCGGAACCGATTAAAGTCCACAGCTCATCAAGAAAAATAACCTTTTTCTGAACACGACTTTGTTTTGCTTTATCCCAAACGAGGTCGAGAGCCATAAACATTCCGAGCGGCTTCAGGTTTTCCGTCATTTCCGTCATATCAAGAACTATGTATTTATTATTCAAATCTACATTTGTTTCTCTGCCGAATGACGCAAGCGATCCTGTTGCGAATTTTTCTATCATCAGTGCAAGACTCTTTGTTTCCTCTTTCGACAAAAGTTCCTCATACAAATCTTTAAGCGTCGGCATCTTCTTAAAACTGCCGTTTTCATTAAATAAAGAGCTGTTTTCAAAACCTATTCCGAATTTTTCATAGGTGCGGATTACCGCACTGTCTAAAAGATTTAACTCATCCTGCTTTATATCGCTTTTTATAAGTGTAAAAAATATCATTAAATTTTGCAGCTTTTCCGCAAGTATGGAGTCATCTCTGCTATCTTTTTTTATTTCATAATCGGTTGACAGTGATGTTTTGCGGATTTCCATAATATTTATGCAGTCTTTTGACGACGGAGCAATTTTTACATATTTACCGCCGATTGCCTCACACGCATCAATATATTCGTGTCCCTTTACCGGAGCAATTATAAACACCTGCGTTCCCTGCATACGAAAGCGGAGAGCCATATTCTGCAAAAGAAATGTCTTGCCGGCACCCGTTGTACCGTAAATACACCCGTTTGCATTTGCATATTTATCACTGTCGAATATATCAAGAATTGCAACACTGCGGTTATACTTGTTAAGTCCCAGAAAAATGCCGCCTTCATCATAAATTTCAAATGACGAAAACGGAAAAGACGCCGCAAGAGAATCGGTTAATACATTCCGCCGTGATTTCCTTTCAATATCTGCGTCAAGCGTTAATACCGGCAATGCTGATAAAAAACATTGCTCGTGTTTATAGTCTGCTCGCTTTGCGACCATACTCATTGACGAACAAAGTGTCATAACATCGGCAACACGCATTTCAAGCTCCTCCTCATCAAGAGCCGTAACCTCAATAACTGTTGACATATAATAAAAATCCTGTGCCGCTCGGTTCATACCCTCTTTTAAGTAATATCCGCTTGAAATTGCGTCGTCAAGCTCCTCAAAATCCTGCCTTGTATCTCCGACCTCTCTCATACGGCTGCGGTTTAACATTGTTTTCTGTGATATTCTTGAAAGTATTTTATCTCTCGGCATCCTCTTAAAAGAAAAACTTATACCGATATTTTCTCCCGCCTCGACAAGCGGAGAAAGCCAAGCCGCCTCATTTCTTGTACGATACCCGTATCCGGCTATGTAAAGGTACGAATGATAAACACCGTCTACCACAATATAATCTCTGCTGCCGTTGTCTACAGATGACGGTGCAATCACATCTAAAACAGAGGTTTGTCCCGTCCACATTTCGGGAATTTCTGCTTCCTGCTTCTTAGCAAATGCGTTTTTAATCTTTTCCGCCAAAGGCGGTTTCTTATCCTTATGAATTTTCTGTGTCTCACTCTCGGAATGCTTTTTGTTTTCATAGCTATCCTCCTTATCATCAAACTTTCCGAATGTCATTTTTCGTATATCATCTTGTCTGCTCACCATCTGTACCTCCTTCAAATGTATGAATTTCGTCAAACATACCGGATATAAAGTTCCCCGGCTTAATGAGCTTTGCACTCTGCTTGTTTATAAAGCCGTAAAGCAAATCAATAAGCTGACCGTTATCACAAATATCAATAACACCCAGCTCGCACTGCGACAAATATCTTTGTGCCTTATACGCCTCGTCGGAAAGCTGCCGCAAAATATCAGAAAAGTTTCCTGCACTCTGATTGCCAAATCCCTTTGGTGCATACTGAATTACAACAAAAAACCGCTTTTTAATCGCAACATTCTCCGAAAGACCTTTTACAAACTCCATTTCATCATATATCATTGACCTTGTGAGTTCATTGTCCTCATTTTCGGCAAAATGCGTATGTCTTTTCAGATAATCGCCAATGTCCGCCCTCTCGGTTATCACACGAATCTGCATATTATCCGGCGCTATTTTAAGATAAGACGCATAGTAATAAATAATATTTTCCTGTTCTACCTCGCTTTTCAGATAAAAATTAACCGGCAAAATTTCAAGGATTTTAATATATCTGCCGTCTTTAAGAACAATAACCCCGTTTGTTACAGTTTCTATCGGCAGCCATTTCTGGGTACTATTTTCATAATAACTGCCGAAATGTTTATTGTTCTTTGTCTTAAAAACATCTATCACCTAATCTCACCTCGATATTCTAATATTTTTTTATTTCTGTGCCATTGCCACCAATTTCTCGCAAACACAGTGAGCGGATCGTCGTTAATTCCAATCAATGCAAATCCGCCGACAGGAATTGCAAAAACCGCAGCTATGATTATTTTCCAAGTCAATCCGACCGGCACGAACTTAAACACGATATATATAAAAGGCAGAGATAAAACCCCTGCCTCTACAACATTTCGTATATTAAAAAGTCCTGCCAGCTTGCCGCTGTCCTCAAAGTTTGTCGGAATAAAAAACTCATTCACTTTATCCCCATCCTTTCATCATCTTTTCCTGCAACTATAAAGCAGCAAAGCATAACAACGCCAAATGCCGCACCGCCCGCAAAGCATAAAATATTTATAAGCATTAAACTTTCCTCCTCATTTTGACAAGCACCAGAACGGACCGCCTGCGGCTGCCGTTCCCCTTGCCTCATTTAGTATTATTGACATATCCCACGCTTGCTCCGACCGCCTGTAGCTTGCCGGGTCTGCAACTAAAACCTTTCCGTTTCCGGTTATTCCCCGCAAAACAATAAAATGTCCGCTTGATGTAAAATGCCCCTTTGCCATAATCGCAATAACCAAATGTCCGCACGACAAGTGACTTTCCAATTCTCTTGCACTTGAACGACCTAATTTTTCAACATTCAAGCCGTAATGTTTTGCGCCCTCAGGAATAAGTGAATGATAACTGCCGTTGCCTTCGCATCTGTGTCCGTTTCTTACCGACCAATCGCAAACCGCAGGCGGATCAACACTGTTTCCGGTCAGAGTGGATACACATATAGCAAGCGCTGTCGGACCGCAGCCGGCAGCTCCTATCGTGCTTGACCTGCCATACATCTGATTTGACCACCTTGAATCAAGCTGATTATAATAAACTACCTGTGTTTCTCCCGATTCTCCGAGCATAACTCCGTCATAGCTCGGAAGTCCGCCCTCATCTCCAAAACCGCTGTTTGGATCAAGATATTGATAATTCAAGGTGTCATACATTAAGTTTGCCCAGTTTTTCTGTTCTTCATCAAACCCCAATTCATTCATTATTTCATCAGGTGTTTTGTTATACACTTCATCAGTCTCATCATCAATCGTGTAGCTGTTTTCAACAGAGGCTTTTACATCTCTTTTTGAAATTTCATCAAGGTTTTGCTTTTTTCTCACCGACTCTATTGATATAAGCCAATAAACATCCGGATTTACTTCCTCCGGCTGCTCGGCAATAATCTCCTCATAATACAGAACAAGCTCGGCTCCGTGCCTGTTTCTTGCAATAAGCTCTGCGTCATTTACCGTTCCCCAGCTGAAAAGCATCTGAGGTATCGACGATATAACAATTACGGGCAGTAAGGCAAAAAACAAAATAATTGCTGCTATTACAAGTATTACTTTCGGAGAAACTGCTTCAGCTACTCCCTGTGCCACTGCTACAAAATTTCCCGATGCTACGCCGCTTCCTGCCTTTGCAGCACCTTTTATCATTTGTGCGCCCCGTGCGGCTTTTTGATAGCCGCTTCTGTTATTTGTGTTTGTTTCTATAATTCTCGCCCCGTTTCTTTTTCGGATTGCTATGTACTCTGTAACCCAGAGGATTATCCTTTTTGTAATATGACTTTTTTACCTTTTTATTTGCCGCAGCCGGATTGTATCTTCCGTGTTTATACTCGTGATTTATTCTTTTTTCGGTGCTTTCCGTATGTCCCTGCAGATGCGTATATTTGTCGGTACTGCTTTCACGGAAACACTCCGAGCTTCTGTCCGTGAAATGTTCACCGCCGGAATGTTCGGAAAACATCTGTGTACCGCCGCCCGCATTGCCGCCGTTTATATTTATACCTCCGCTGTTTCCGCCGACGCTTGCACTGTAATTATTTCCGCCTGATATATTAGCACCCTTTTGCGAACTATTGTGTATGTCGGAATGATTACTGATATTTTCTGCGCTGATATTTGTTTTAGTGATGCCTTTGGCACCGCCCTGCAAAATATCATTTGACTGATGTGAATTTCCTGTCCTTGTGTTTGACATATTCGATTTAATCGGTTTACTTGTATTCGGAACATTAGTTTTAATCTTGGTTTCATTTTGTGCCGGCTGTCGGTTATTTTCACCGCTTAATACGCCTGACACAGTGCTTGACATATTCGGATAACCTCCTGCCGTACTTCTCGGAACGGGCGGTCTTTGATATGTACCCTTCGGCTCACCGCCTACATTTTTATTTATGCCGTTTTGATTCACCGTTGTTCCGCCGTTTCTCACTGTATTCGTCCCATTTTGAGGGCTATTTACCTTTGGAATTTTACTTCCGTTTGGCATACCCATTTGCGCACCAACTGTTTCAGAATTTCCGACGCTTGTATTCGCTCCGCCTGTGCTAATATGCGTACCTGTATTGACGGAATTTGTTCCGCCGGCATTGTTTACAGTTGAACCGCCTCCAAAGCCTCCGCCTGAATTTGGATTGTTCGGTCTGGAACCTCTGCCGCCGGCACCCATAGTGCCTCCTCTCCCGGCATTTCCGCTTTTTCCTCCGCTGCCGCCCTTTGCATTTGCCATACTGCGGCTCACAAGCGACCCCATTGTTCTCACAGCTACCATTGTCATCATTCCCGGAAGTCTTGTGCCTATTCCGCTGCCCGTTTGTGCAGGATTAAGTCCTATCTTCCCAATATGACTGTCAATTTTTCTTGCTACTCTTGTAAGGGCGACCACGAATACAAGCCACACCAGAACACCGCCCGCCGCCATCTGCGACATAGCCGACATAATTAGCTTTAGGAATACTATATTCATTATCATCATAACAAGCATTGAACAATACATCCTGCACCAGCCTTTGAAGATGTCATTTGTATTTTTACTGCCGCCCATAGAGAATGCCAGCGGTGCGAAAAAGGTAAGCACAGAGGTTATGACATATCTTTCCCCGATTTCAAACAGCAGCTTTACCATCTGTACCATCAAAACAACACCGACTATGATAACAAGCAGCCATTTCGCACCGCTGCCAAGTGAAAACATACTCTCATCGGGAGTAGTTACCGTAATTGACCCCGGAAGCTCTAACATATTTATAACCGTGCCTGTTATTGATGAGCCTATGTCACAAATCTGTCTTGAGGCAAGGAGCAAAAACGCAAACACAAAGGTACGCAGAAACAGTATTTTTGGGTTCTCTGCCTCAAAGCCTGCTCCCGACATTATCACTTTCAAGGATTGAAATACGAGATTTCCTATAAGCAGCGCCCATCCGAGTGCTATAAAAACGCTGACTATATCCGATATAATCGGCGCTGTTCTTTCAAAGTATGATAAATCCATACTCATAACGCCCAAAAGCTCGCCTGACGCATAAGACATAATATCCACCATCATTTCATAGAGCCATTCCACAAGTCCTTTCAGTATTGGTTCTAACATATTTTTTCATCACCTACTTCCTTTTTTGAGCAAAAAATAAACGCCTATCTTTTCGATAAGCGTTTACTTATTAAGTTATTAAGTCAATTATAAAGCAATCGAATCCTGCTTTATGTGCATCGCTATTGCTTCTTCTACATAGCTATTAAGGGATATATTCTTTGCCATAGCATCAAGACTTGCTTTTCGATGAAGTTCCGGTGCTATTCTGACATTAAAACTGCCCTTATACTGCTGCTGCGGTTCTTTTCCGTTCTCTGCACAAAATTCCAGGTAATCATCAACGGCATTGTGAAAATCCTCAATCAGATTATCAACAGTATCTCCTTCAAACGAAATTGAATCTGTTATTCCTATCACTTTTCCGAAAAAAACCTTGTCTTCCTCCGAAAATTCCACCGTACCGATATAGTTTTTGTAATTTAAAACATTTTTCATATTAAATCACGCTCCTTCAAATCAGAAATAAGGTTCTGCACCTGATATGCTTTCAGAATTTTTCTTGGGTGCGGTTTGTGCATCCGTATATAGTCCTTTTTATCATTTGCAAATGCTATTCTTGATCCGCTTGTTTTTCCGCTGTTATTTATATTATATCCAAAATAGTCCATAAGCTGCACAACTTCATCAAAAGTAAAATCCTTCGGCATTTCTTTTAGCCTTGCTATAAGTTTTTCTTTTTTACTCATTCTTATCCTCTATGTTGTTTGCAACTATATTTAGTTACAATACTATTATATACCTATATTTGATTTTTGTCAATACTTTTATACAACTTAATTGTAAATTGAATAAAAAGTAAACAACTTAATTGTAACTTAACAATTAAGTTATGGTATTAAGTCCTGACAAAAGCGGTCTCACATAGGCAAGGAATGCGCCAATCCCGTTTATAATAGCCCAAGCTATCCATATTCGTTTGAGCCAGTCCACGCTCTGATCAACCTTTTGCTGATTATTTGACAGCTTCATACCTACAACGCAAACCGTTGTCATTAAAGCTGCAAGCACTGTACTTATTCCTGCAATCTTGTTATATACATCTACAATAATTCTGTTTGCCACAGTCCACATATCTTCAACTGCAAAAACCTGCGTAGTGAGAAGAATTATCATATACAATGCAAGGGGCAAGACTCTAAGCAAAGTCTTTTTAAGATTATTTTTCATAAAATATCAGTGTCCTTTCTTTAAGATGTGATGCCGCCATATTTTCATATGACGGCATCGTAAAACATTAAATTTTAATAGCCTGTTCTCGGCATTTCAATATGAGTATAATTATACACCTTTGTTACCCATCTCGAAGTCGATGTAATCCACTGTCCGTTATACACTCCGCCGACATCTGCCTGATTTACAAAACTTGCCCCGTTCGGAAGACCCCAAATTGAGCGTGCATACAGATACGGTGTTTCGACTTGTGCAAATCCGGCTTTCACATGACCGAACACAAACATTATCTCGGTTATATATTCATTGCCTGCCAACCCGAGTGCAGCGTTTGAAATATCAAGTGCATAATTTCTGCTTGTTGAAAGGTTATCGTTAATCGTTCTGTACTCGCCGTTTGACAGGTTTGTTTTATAAACAATCTTGTATGATAGCTGCTGGTTATATGTCCCCGTCACCAGCTTTTCGCAGCGGATTGCAGACGGCAGAGTATCTCTCCAATAGAAGCTGTCAAGCGGAACACTCGAATTATTCGCTATATTCGTAAAGGTATATACAAGCGGATTATTCGGCATAACCTCGTTATATCCTCTCTTGATAATCGAAACACCCGTGGAAACAGACTTATCAAATACCTCAAAGGTTACTATCTGTCCCGAAAATTCAAGATTAGCCGTCATAACGGTTTCGTTGATACTGTAATATGCCGGTGCCTTTGTTTCTCTTACCGTGTAAAGTCCCAGCGGCAAGGTTTTGGAGCTTGCTCTACCGTTTTTATCGGTTTGCATCGTATCAACAACATTTCCGCCTCTGTCATAGATTTCAAAAGTTGCACCCTCCAAAAGACTTCCTGCCGCAAGCCCATTAATCTGATTATCGTCGGCCGATTTCTTTACAATCTGTATCTGAGCCTGCGTCGGTGTGTTATACCAAGTAATTGAGCTTGTACCGCCGTACTCGACATAGAAAGTCTTTACCTCGTTATCAATTACATATCCTTTCGGCACGGCAATCTCACGAATATAATACTTGCCGTCATTAAGCGGTTTATCATCCATATACACATATCCATTCTGGTCTGATGTGTACTGTGCTACCGGATTTCCGTATCTGTCTGAAACAAGGAAGGTTACCCCATATATACCCTTGCCCGTTGACGCATCTACCTTATGAATGAGGAATGATGACGCTTTTCTGTTGGTAAGCGTTACCCTTGTAATCTTGCCGTCTTTGACCTCAACATCGTGAGGCTCAGAGTCGAGCTGATAACCTCTTGCAGCCTTTTTCTCCACAATGGTGTACCAGCCGTTTTCAAGTCCGTCAACATCAATAATGCCGTTTGAATTTGTTCTGTATGTTCCGACTCTCCTGCCGTTCATATATGTTATTTCAAACTCAACATTCTTGATCGGCTGCCTTGTTTCCTCGTCAACCTTTGTTACGTGCAGTCCACCGATTGATTCGTTATAGAAGGTCAGCTCATGTGTTTCACCGGATTTCAGTTTAATTGTCTGCGGTCTGCTATCCAAAGTGTAACCGTCTGGAGCTTCAATTTCAGTAACAATATACGTGTCTGTCGGAAGTCCGTAAATATGAATTGTTCCGTTTCTGTCGGTTGTGTATCTGCCGTTGGCATTGCCGACAACGCTGCCGTCGTCCTTTGTTACCTTAAACACTGCACCGTAAAGCGGTTTACCCGTCTTTTTATCCAGCTTTGTTATTAAGAGTCCGCTGTCGGGCGAATTATAGAAGGTTAAGGTTTGAACATCGCTTTTATCAATCGTTACCGTTTGCGATAGTGTATCCAAAACATAGCCGTCCGGTGCTTTTGTTTCCGTTACAACAAGCGTTGTTCCTGCCTCAATTCCCGTAATGTGAATTTGCCCCGTTTGGTCTGTTACATAAATTCCGTTTGAGGTGGTCGTTCCGCCGTAATTGCCCACAAATTCTCCGTTTGCCTTTGTAACCTTAAACTCTGCACCTTTAAGCGGCTGCTTAGTCTGTGAATCGAGCTTTCGGATAATCAGTCCGCCGTCTTTGTAGTTTTCAAATTCTACTGTAACAACGTCCTGTTCTTTGCCCGTTATATATACTGTTTCGGGGGCATCGTTTATGATGTATCCGTCGGGGGCTTTTGTTTCTTCAACAATATATGTGCCGACTTTTAAGCGGTTTATAACAATCGTTCCGTTTGCCGAGGTGGTGTATTCTCCGATAACGGTTCCGCCCGTTCCGCTCACTCCCGAAAAATATCTTAATCGGAATTTTGCTCCCTGCAAAACCTTGCCCGTTACCGCATCAACCTTTTTGATAACCAAACCCGAAAGAGGTGTATTTTCAAAAGTAACCTCTTTATTTTCTCCGGCTTTGATATATATTTCCTGCGGCTTATCCTTAATTTTATAGCCATCCGGAGCCTGTACCTCCGTTATCTTATACCAGCCGTCTTTGAGCCGATAGAGCTTTATCTGCCCGTTTTCGTCTGTCATATAATCTCCCAAATCGTTAATCTCGCCCGTAAAGGTATTGTTTGAGGCATAAACAATATGGAATTTTGCTCCCTTTAAGCCGTCTTTTGTGATACTGTCAACCTTGTTTATTGTAAGGCTCGGCTTCGGATAGTTTTGGAAACGCACAACACTTGTTCTGTTAGGTGCAAGGGTTACAAACTGCGGTTCGTCATTCAGCAAATATCCTGCCGGGACACTTTTTTCGATTACCTCATAAATTCCCGGTTCAAGATGCGATAAAACCGCTTCGCCGTTTTCATCGGTCACAACTGTATTTTCTTTTTCGCCCTCTGCTTTCTTTACCAAAAATCCGACCCCTGCAATCGGCTCGCCTGTCAGTGCGTCTGTCTTGACTATTTTCAGACTTGGCTTTTCTTCATTTACAACAACAAGCTGCGATTTTTTGCCGCCGAATAATTCAACATGGTATTCCGTTGTATTCAGAACATATCCGCTTGGCGCTTCGATTTCCTTTACCGAATATACAGCCGGCTCAAGGTCAGCAATTTCTATGCAGCCGTTTGTATCGGTAACTCTGTCGAGATAGTTGCTGCCGTCCTCAATCTTTGCAATTCTGAAAGTTGCGCCTGCAAGATATTTTTTGTTGTATGCGTCATATTTCAGAATTTTGATTGACGGCTTTTTTGTATCTGTAAATACAAATGTCGCATTCTCATTGCCGTCTATCTTAACAATTCTTTGACTGTCATCAATCAGGTAGCCGTCGGGTGCTTTTACCTCTGTTACGGTGTATGAGCCTTGCGGCAGCTTGTCGAGCTTAATCTCTCCGTTTTCATCGGTTGTGTATTCCTTTTCAAATGTACCGCCGATAAGTTTAAACTTAAATACCGCATTTGCGAGCGGTTTCATAGTTTCGGAATCAAGTTTTACCAATCGCATATACGGCTTTTGGTCGTTTAAGAAAATCAAAACCGCACTGTCCTTGCTGTCCGCCTTAATCTCTATGGATTGAGGCACGGAATTTACAATATGCTCATCATCTGCTGCAATTTCCTTTACCGTATATGTTCCCGGCTTTAAGTCATACAGTCTTATTTCGCCCTTATCGTTTGTTTCATATGTCCCGATCAGAGTTGTATCGAGATAGACCTCAAACTTGATATTTGCCAAAGCCTTGCTGGTTAAGCTGTCATATTTCTTTATCGTAAGACTCGGCTTGCGGTTATTCGATATGACAATTTCATTGCTTTCTCCGGCTTTAACCTCAATATGACGGATTTCATCATTTAATAGGTATCCTGCCGGAGCTGTGATTTCCTGGACGGTATAAATACCCTCTTCAAGATTATCAAGGTTGATTTTTCCATTTTCATCGGTTGTTTTATCAACCGTCATACTGCCGGAAAGATTGGATATTCTGATTACCGCACCGGCAAGCGGTTTGCCCGTATCAGCGTCAATTTTTATAATCTCCATTTTGGGCTTTGTCGTGTTAATAAACACAAGCTGAACACTGCCGCCGGCAACAGCCTCAAATGTTCTTTTTTCGCCTGTGGTTACATAACCCTCCGGTGCAGATACCTCGGTTACGGTATATGTACCCGGCTCCAAATCTTCAAGCTCAATTTCGCCGTTTCGGTCTGTTGTGTATTCCTTCACAAAGCTGCCGTCAATCTTCTCTATTTTGAATACTGCACCCGCAAGCGTTTTTTTCGTTTCCGCATCAATCTTTGTAATACCTATACCCGGCTTTGTCTTATTAAAGAATATGAGCCTTGCGGTTTTACCGTTTACAACCTCGATTGTCTGCGGACAGCCCTGCACGATATGTGACGAATCTGTTTTTATTTCCTTAACCGTATAAATTCCCGCCTCAATATCGGTAAGCTCAATAAGTCCATCTGCGTCCGTCTTGTATTCGCCAATCAGCTTTGTATCCTTATACACTGCAAAGGTTGTCCCTTTCATCGGCTTTAGGGTTTCTGCGTCCAGCTTTTCAATAATCAGCCCCGGTTTTCTTTCGTTGGTAATAACAATAACAGGATCATCCTCAGTTGCCGGATTATATGGATCAATGTGAATACCATGCCTTGTTTTATCCAAAACATAACCTTTCGGCGCTGCTGTTTCTTCAAGCTCATAATATCCTTCCGAAAGTCCCGATATTCTTGCATAGCCCGCATTATCGGTTACAACATCGGTAATTTTCTTCCCGTCCTTATACACTGCAAAAGCAGCGTCCTCCAGCGGTTCAAGCGTATCCTTATCCATTTTTATGAGAACAAGAGAGGGTGTACGGGTATTCTTAAATGTAACCGTTACATCTGATGTGCCTTTCCATTCAAAAGTCTGTACCTCTGTGTCCTTTTCGTACCCTTCGGGAGCTTTTAACTCATATATTTTATATGAGCCAAACGGCAGCTCCGCGCCCTTAAACTCGATATATCCGCTGTGTCCCGTTGTTACATCCGTCTTATATCCGCCGTCTGTCTGTTCAATTCTGAATGTGGCACCGATAAGCGGGCTTCCGTTTTGAGCGTCAATCTTACGGATTCTGAAATACTGCTCGCTGTAATTTTTAACATTAACAGTCTGCGTCTGATTTGCCGGAACGCTTACGGTAACATCATCTGCTTTTATATATCCCAAAGGTGTCTGTGTTTCAGAGAGCGTATATTGTACATCGGGATTAAGGTTTTCCCATATAATCTGTCCCTGACTGTTGCTTGTCCCCTCAAAAACGCTGCCGTCCGCACCGGTTAATTTGAATATAGCTCCGGGCAAAGGCTGTCCCATTCCATCTGTCTTGTTTACAATGAGTCTGCCGTATGGCGAAACAGTCTTTTTCCACTTCATTTCTCCCGCACAATACATACTTGTATATGTCGGATCCGCAATTACATAACTCTGTTCCCTGTCATCTGTATTATTGGCAAGATATATATTATACTGTGTAATTGTCGAGGCTGCATTTATAACTATATCTCCCTCCGGCGGCGTATTTCTAACCGGTATACAAATTTTGAAATTACCTGCATATTCTTCGCCGTTTTCATTCATATTCGTAATTCTGTTTTTGGTAGGTACTTTCCAAAGAGTTTTTCCTTCCCAGATAACCGTTTGCAAAGGAACATTATCAAGTCCCGCAAAGATTGTCCCCTCCGGGGCTGTATCTGTCCATAATTCTATAAAGTAGTCGTGCTTAAATGTTGAAGTAGCAGAAGCAACTACAAACGGGCGTGTGTAGTATTCAGCACCGTTTATTGTTTCTTTCTTTATTCCTGCCATGCCATCTTTTTCTGCGCCGATCAATCCCTCTCGATGTTCAATATCTAATATATTTTGAGAATCGTTATCAGCTAACCTTATACCCATACCTGTATTCAATAATCTATCCCAAAATGATGCATTATATAGGATAATCCAAAGAGCCTCATAAGTACGGATTTTTTGAATATCATCCGTCGGTTTTGCAAGCGTCGCACGACCTTCCGTAAAATCCGTACCCTCTACCGCTATCTGACCGAGTGCAGCCCATACTGCTATCTGTGTGGCACTTGCATACTCAGCTTTTGTTAATCCCTCTAAAATCGGGTGATCGGCAAGATTTATTTTCAAAAAATCCTCAAGACTTCTCTGCGGATATCCACCTGCAAAAGCCCCTACCGTTTTGGGATTGGCTGTGTATCTTCCTGCAATCGTCAGCTTCTTATTTGCAGAGGGATTTTTAAGTCCCCAGTTAATGCAGTATGCCGGTCCGGTGATACCTGTATCAGTAGTGTATATCCACGAATATCCGTTTAATTTATTTCCCGCCGTTGTCTGCATAATGGAAAACTTTTCGTCCATTTTTATAGTAACGGTTTTTGATTTGCCGTCACTTATGGTTTCCGTCAATGCACTCACATCTGCCGCAAACAATGAAAAAAGCATTGTCATTAAAAGCAACATTGACAATGCTCGTTTTCCTATATTTTGTTTTAACATATTAAGTTTCTCCTTTCATTTTAAGGCAACAAAAAAGCAGACCTTTTTCTGTCTGCTTCAGTGTTTTATTTTGGTTTTACTTTGTGCTTCCCGGCACAAGCAATTCTTTGGCAAAATTCGTTTTAGCTTTGTTCGGGTCTGTTCTCTGATA